>CAMOID010000054.1 GCA_946615975.1 uncultured Caryophanales bacterium | reverse complement strand
TCTTTATGTGCTAAGTTAGCAAATGTAGATCCAAATAAACCTGCACCTACAATAACATAATCATATTTCATATAAACTCCTAACGATCGAACTCCTTACCTGACTTATACATTTTATCAGTTTCCCACGCTTTAGATTTAGTAAAGTATTCAACCATGTGATCTTCTTCTGTATATTTGTACCACATATATCTTCTTTCACGATTCTTATCTATATTACCAAATACTGATTCACCTTGTTTGCCATCTAATAAGTTATTATATCCTGTCATTAAATCAGCAAATGAAATTGGTAAATCTGATTTTTTTAATTTGCTATGATGCTCGTTTAATCCTTTAACAAATAAGATAGGATTTTGTCTTCCATAAAAACCTCTTCCAAATCCATATCCATGATCTGCCATTACTATGATAGCTGAATTATCATATACATCAGCTTCTTTTAATTTATTTATAAAAGTATCTACCATTGTTAAAGTACCTAATACAGTATCATCATATGACTCTACTCCTGTATTAACTACTTGTTTATTATAATGGCAAGGAACATGTGCTCCTTGATAATGATAGAAATTGAAAACATTTTTATTTATTATTTCCATATTCATATTTTTTATATAATCATAGTTATAATCATTATCACTTTTAAATATATCTTCAACTACCTTACAATTTGTATAGTTCATAGATTCTATTCTTGAATATTTTTTTAAAGGATATGGTAAATATTTAAATAAAATATATTTAGTTTGATTTTTAAAATATTCCACAATCTTAATCTTTTTATCTAATGCATTAATATTATCTATATTAGTTACCTTTTCATCATCCCATACTAATTCCTCTTCATATAGATTTCTTTCGTATCCTTCATTTTCTAAAGTATTTAAGAATTTAGAATTATTAAGTGCTTTAGTTGAATAAGTTCTAAAATCATCTACATTTTCATTCCATTCACCTGTTAACATAAATGGAATTGAATCTCTAGTAAATGGATATGCTGATAATGTATCTTTGTAATATGTAAAATCATTAAATGTATCTTTAAAATCAGGATCACTTTCCAATACTCTTTCAAATGTAACAGAATCTGTTGCATCTAATACAATTACATATAAGTTTTTATTCTTAGATGCATGATTATAATTATTCATTGTTATTGCTATTGGAGTTTCTTTAGCTTTAGTATCAGATTGCATAAATGTAGTTACTAAAGAAACACTTAACATAGCAAATACTGCAAGTGAAATATACATAGATGTTTTAACAACGTTTTCAATTTTAAATTTAATACTTGTAAATACTATTACAGCTATTGATACAATCCATAATGCTATAGAAATAACACTTAATGTTGTATATTGACTCCAATCAATAACTGTACCATCTAATGATGGTAATTTACCTGCAAGGTAATTACCTTGAATATATGTACATATAAAACAAATAAATAGCATTAAAGTACATACTTCATATATTTTTGATTTCTTAAATAATTTATTTAAGAAAAATATAATCGTAAATAATACACTTATTCCAATAAATAAACATAATGCATATATTAATAATGGTTTTATAATTACAGTTAAATCAAACCAAAAGTCATTTACATTTGTTAAATACATTGTAATCGGTTCAAATATATATAACATAAAACTTAATACAAAGCTTATTACATAAGCTGATAATAATTTTTTCATATCTTTCACTCCTATTTATCCATTAAATTCTCGCTTATTATATATCTAGGTCTAGCTTTAGTTTCATTATACATTTTACCAACATATTCACCAATGATACCAAGAGATAACATTTGTAATCCACCAATAAACCATATAGAAATATTTAAGAATGCCCATCCATCTACTGTATTACCAATTATCTTTTGGATTAATGTATATAACATTATTAACAAAGATATAAATAAAATTACAAATCCTAATGTTGCAATTAATCTTAATGGTTTAACACTAAATGATGTTATACCATCCCATGCAAAGTTAAGCATCTTCTTAAGTGGATATTTAGATTCTCCTGCAAATCTTTCTGCTCTTTCATAATAAACAACATCTGTTTTGAATCCTATTGTTGGAAATATTCCTCTTAAGAATAAATTAACTTCTTTATAACCTTCAAATTCATCTAATACTCTTTTTGATGTTAATCTATAATCAGCATGATTATAAACAATATCTACACCCATCATACCCATGAATTTATAGAAGCCTTCAGCAGTAAATCTTTTGAAGAATGTATCTGTTTTTCTAGCTGATCTAACACCATATACGATGTCACATCCTTCATTATATTTTACTAACATTTCATCAATAGCATTGATGTCATCTTGTAAATCAGCATCCATGCTGATTACAACATCTGCATAATTCTTAGCAGTTAATAATCCACCTACTAATGCATTTTGATGTCCTCTATTTCTAGATAATGTAATACCAGTAAATAACTTTTCTTTAGCTGATATTTCTTTAATTAATTCCCAAGTCTTATCTTTAGATCCATCATTAACATACATTACTTTAGAATCTTTAGATATTACTTTATTTTTAATTAATGTTTCTAACTTCTCTTTTAATCTCTTGGTTGTCTCGTGTAATACTTCTTCTTCGTTATAACAAGGTATTACTACAAATAATTTATTTCCTCTTTTTTTCATGTTGTTTCTCCT
>CAMOID010000053.1 GCA_946615975.1 uncultured Caryophanales bacterium | reverse complement strand
TCCTGAAATGGTAGCACCTACTACTGATGCATTTGCTCAACAACCAATTGCTGCTCCTGCACCTCAAGTAGATGGACCTGTTTTAGCAAAAACATTATAAAATAATAAAAGAGACTATTTAGTCTCTTTTTTATTGTCATAAACTTGATGCATATACATCTCATATAATTGTTTATGTTTCTTAACAATTACTCCTAGAACCATTCCAGTACTAATTGATAATAATCCTGCAAGTGTTAAGAAACCACCTACTATTAAACTTGGGAACTTTTCAACTAAACCTGTTTCAAAGTAACCTAAAAATGCAGGTAAAGCAATTATAAATGCTAATATAAACAATAATAATGCAATTAAATTAAAGAAGAATACAGGTTTATATTCTCTAAATAAAGTTGCAATTGTTTTTAATACTTTAAAACCATCTGATAAGGTATTTAATTTACTATGTGATCCAGCTGGTCTATCTCTATATTCAACTGGTATTTCAACTAATTTAAAATTCTTATCTACTGCATGAATAGTCATTTCAGTTTCAATTTCAAAACCTTTAGATAAAACTGGGAATCCTTTTACAAATTCATATGAAAATGCTCTATAACCAGTCATGATATCTTTTATATTATTTTTAAATAATATATTAATTAATTTTCTAACTAAGACATTTCCAAAGTTATGGAAAGGTCTTTTATTTTCTTTAAAATATGTTGATGATAATCTATCACCTATTACCATATCTGCTCTTCCTGATAAAACAAGATCACACATTTCTTTAGCATTATCTGCAGGATATGTATCATCTCCATCTATCATTAAATAACAATCAGCATCTATATCTCTAAACATAGATCTAATAACATTACCTTTTCCTTGTCTATATTCATATCTAACAATAGCTCCTGCTTTTTTAGCAATCTCATCAGTATGATCTTTTGAGTTATTATCATATACATATATATCAGCATCTGGTAATACTTTTTTAAAATCTTTTACAACTTTTTCAATAGTTGCTGATTCATTATAACAAGGTATTAATACTGCTATCTTATTTTTCTTCATTGCTACTCTCCTTTATTTTATTTATCAACAAACATGTTAGTATTGGTAATACAAACATATATGGCATTACATATCTAAAATATGCATTTGCTGGTCCAGCAATACAAATTAATATTGATAAATAAAGTGGTATTAATACTAATATATATTTTTTATTCTTTTTAGTAAATAAATAACTATTTAATATTATTACCATCCAACAACTAGCACCTATATTAGATAATAATCCAACAAGTGGTATAAATGGGAATGTTTCTCCATAGTTAGTGAATATCATTCTTAACCACCAAGTACCATCATTAAAATGATAATCAATAATATCTGGATCTACTAAATCATCCCAATAATCATAATATAGATACCATCTATGTACATTAGGATATATAAAACCAAATGTATTATCTAGTGTTGCATTTAAATAACACATAGGATCTTTTAATAAATATTTAAACCATACTTTTAAATAATTAAATAAATCTTCTTTTGTTGCATTTGGATTATATTTATTTTTAACAGGATCAGATAAATTAGGATCATATCTATCTCCTATTGTTTCATATACTAATACTTTATCTATTATTTCTTTATCTTTATCTTGTATTATTCCTTCATTATATTTAACTAATCTAGCAGTTTGTTGGAATGGTATAGATAATGCTTCTCTTATACTTCCATCACTTACTCCTAATGCAGGAATAATAACTTTATTAAATATTTGCATACTTCCAAATAATGATAATAATAAAATAAATATTTTTAATCTATTTTGTTTATTTATTATTAATAAAATTGGTAATGTTAGTAAACATACATATATACCATTATTTCTAAATAAACACATTAATAACATTACAAAGAATACATATATTAAATATTTAATACTAATCTTTTTATTCATATAATTTTCAACTATATCATATAACCATAAAACAAATAACATCATGAATCCTGTATACAATGTATCTTTAACTGCACTTACAGTAAAAAATGCATACATAGGAACTAAAATATATATTAATAAAACTATAAAATAATATTTATTACTTAATTTATGATCTTTCATAAATTTAATTGTATAAGCTAATATACAAGCATATATAATTGATTGAATAACTGTATATATAAATAATCCAAAGTTATCATTTCCAAAATGTCTTCCTATTGTTAAACATCCACCTATTAAATATGTTTGTAAAATAGGATGATGATTAGTAATTAATACATTTGGATTTCTTAATATTACCCATTCATTATGTTCTGTAGGTATTCCTAAAAACATATATATTTGATCTCTTGGATCTGGAGATAATACCAATGGATAAAAAGCTATCATATATAAACTAAATAAGATTAATAAAGTTACAAACGATGTTCTAAAAGGATATTTAGTTAGTTTATCTATATACCATTTAAATATGCTTTTTTTAGGTTTTAAAGGATTATTATCTGTTTTACTTATAACTTTATCTAAATATATAAACATAAGCTTAAATGCGTTAAAATAGCCTATAAATTTAATAATTGTATATATTAGATTTAGATAGAAGTTAAAAGCAATAGATATATCTCCATATATATTACATACTTCACCTATAATCATAAATAAAGAAAATACTATAGAAGCTATTATCTTTGGTTTAGTTATTTTTATATCTTTATTTTTATCATATAAATATATAAATAAAACACATATTAAACCAAGTAATAACATATTAGAATTATATAATGT
>CAMOID010000052.1 GCA_946615975.1 uncultured Caryophanales bacterium | reverse complement strand
CTCCACCTTGAGCTCCCCATAACTCTACTTTATATGTTCCAGAAACATTAGCAGTAAATACTTGATAATCTCCTGTATAATCATATGTAAGTGATGTATTAGTTACATATATATTTCTTTTTTTAACTATTGATTTACCATTTACATTCCATGTATAAGTGATTGTTTGAAGTCCAAGTTGATTAACATCAATATTACCTGATACTGTTACAGCCGGATTATTAGATACAATAGTTTTTCCATCACTAGTAACTGTATACCAACCTGGTTCTTCGTATGCAACTCCAGCCATCCAAATCATATTATCTGCTCCCTTAAGTAAAATAGAGCCATATGAGTTAGTTTCATCATTATCATCAAGTAATATATTACCAATAGCTGTAGTTCTTGAATCATACTGATACACTATATTAACTCCATAATTATCATCAGGAAGTAATTGATGTACTATTGGAATATCTAATATCAATATTGAATTATTCTTATTAATATCTATTCCAAGTAAAGTTTCAGTAGATATATTGATCTCTCCAAACTTACTACCACTAACTAATTTTGTTGAATAATTATTAAAAGCAATTGTATTATTTGTTTTATCAACAACTAACTTAGAAGATGTCATATCTTCATAAACAAATGTAACACAACCTTTACCACATCTTAATGCACTATTAATTGTCTTAGTAGAAAATTCTTGATTTATTGCTCTATTAATAAGTGCTTGTTTATTAAGCATCTCTGTTTTTATTCCTGCACTAATATATAAATTCTTTACTGTTGTAACTACCTGTAGTAGCATAATAACAATAATCATAGTTAGTGCGAATGAAACAACTAATTCCACAACTGTAAACCCATTTTTCTTCATTTTATCACCCTAATATTAATCTCTACGATATAATTTTAATGTAGCATAACTACCATCTTTAAATTTAGCTATCGTTCTCATTTTTACCATTTCATCCGTTGTTGTAGCTTCATCATATTTTATATATCTAATAAATTTTTTTGTTTCAACATCAAAATCACCATAATTATCTAAATTATTAAGAAAATTATTTAATGACAAATCTTCTGAAGTTATATATAATTCTTCAATACCAAGAATTTGAACTAGTTTATTACAATAATCAGTATTAGTTATATATACTTCTGAACATAAACCATCATCATCAAGCAAAATAGCATATGGTAATTTAGATACATTTTCATCTGATGCCATCCTTGACATAATAACCTCATAATCGTTATCCATTATAAACTGATTCATATTTGATAATGCATATAAACTTTTTACAGTATTATAAGAAAATGTTCTATTAAAAGTACTATTAACTCTTCTAAACTGTATAAATAAGAAAATCATAGTAGAAGTAATAAAGGTTGATACAATTAATGTTTCTACAAGTAAAAACCCCTTATTATTCTTTTTTTTCATAAACTAGCACCTTCAATCTTGTATTTATTCTAAATATATTATATAATATTTTTGTATTAAATACTAGTAAAAGAATAAAAGAAATAAAAAGGAGATGTACACGATGCTCAAAAAATATGAATTTGACAAGACCCCTGTAGTCGAAATTGTTAATGATTTACTTGAAGATACTGCTAAAAGAGGTGCATCAGATATTCATTTAGATCCTATGGAAAATAAAATGAAAATAAGGATTCGTATCGATGGAGATTTAATTGATTATGCTGAAATTCCTAAAACAATTGAAAAGAATCTTGTAACTCGTATTAAAATTTTAGCCGGAATGAATATAACAGAATCAAGATTACCTCAAGATGGTGCGATTAAAACTAATCTACATGGTCTTGGCCTTGATTTACGTGTGTCTGTTCTTCCTCTTCTTGAAGGTGAAAAAGTCGTTATTCGTATCTTAGACTATTCAAGAAGTCTTAATGGTATAGAAACTTTAGGATTTAGTGAGCAAAATTATAAGAAAATTGTTCATATGATAAGTGTTCCTAATGGTATTATTCTTGTTACTGGTGCTACTGGTAGTGGTAAGTCTACTACTGTATATTCAATCTTACAAAGATTAAACAAAGAACAAACTAATATAATTACAGTTGAAGACCCAATAGAAATGAGTATCGAAGGAATCAATCAAGTTCAAACTAACAGTGAAATCGGTTTAACATTTGCGAGTGCTTTACGTGCAATCTTACGTCAAGACCCTAACATCATAATGATTGGGGAAATTCGTGACTCAGAAACAGCTAAAATCGCCGTTCGTGCATCTATCACTGGTCACTTAGTATTATCAACACTACATACTAATGACTCATTAACAACTATTGAACGTTTACTTGATATGGATGTTGAAAGATACTTACTAGCAAGTTCATTAACTGGTATCGTTTCTCAAAAATTAGCGCGTGCTTTATGTCCTCATTGTCATAAAATGCGTAAAACAAATGATTACGAAAAAGAATTATTTAAAGCAGTTCTTAATAAAGATATTGACGAATTACCTGAAGCAGTTGGTTGTGAAGAATGTGTTGATGGTTATCGTGGACGTTTAGCAATTCATGAAGTTTTAATCATAAATCAAGACATAAGAGACGCTATAAGTAGTGGTATTCGTAAAGAAGAATTAAGAGAATTAGTATATAAAGCCGACGTTACAACAATGTTACAAGATGGTCTTGAAAAAGTATTAGAAAACAAAACAACATTTGAAGAAATAATTAAAATAATTGAATTAAGTGATGATAAGACTGTAGAAAAAAATGTTGATTTAAAACAACAAATAAGGAATACCGAAATATCTAATATACCTGATGAAGAGTACAAAGAAAAAGCAATGTAAAATTGCTTTTTTTATTAATTAATAAAAAAAAGAAGTATGATTATACTT
>CAMOID010000051.1 GCA_946615975.1 uncultured Caryophanales bacterium | reverse complement strand
AATCATAAATTAGAAAGATATCATGGAGATTTAGATTTATTTATAAATGAAGAACAATTAAATGCTTTGTGTGAATTAACTAAACAAAGTAATGATTTTGAATTTATTAGTAATATGAATAATAAAGAACAAAATGGACATGAATTTAAAATACAATATAAAGGTACACCTATGAGTATTGGTTTATTCTTATTTGAAAGAACTAAAGAAAATGGAATGATAATTAAAGAATATTATCATAAAGATAATAATCCTGAAAATGAATTATTAGTTAATCAACAACATTTAGATCCTGAATATGCTAAATTATCATTTTCAGATCAAATAAGAGAACATGATGGTATACCATATAAAATGCAAAGTTTAGAATCTATTTATAATTCTAAAAAAGGATCTAGACCTAAAGATAAATATGATGCAGATATTATTAAAGATAATATAGATGTAAATGTAGAAGAAGAAATAAGTAGAAGAAAACAAGATACTAAAAAAGAAGTAGGATTAGATGCAACTAATTCAGTTGTAGCTAATATGGAAAAGAAATTAAATGAACCTAATACAGGTGTTCATTTATAAAATAAGGGAGAGTTAAAATGGAAAAGAATTATCCAAATCATGTTGCTATTATATTAGATGGTAATAGAAGATGGGCAAAAGAAAGAGGATTACCTCAATTAGAAGGACATAAAAAGGGATTTGATAATATATGTGATTTAGTTCCATATATTATTGGTAAAGGTGTTAATGTATTAAGTGTATATGCACTTTCTACAGAAAACTTTAAAAGAACTGAAGAAGAAATATCTTATTTAATGGATATCTTTGTTAATATGTTTAGTAAAGAATGTAATAAGATACATGATGAAGGTATTAAGATAGTATTTTCAGGTAGAAGAGAACCTTTAAGAGAAGATGTTTTAAAAGCTATGGATGAAATAACTGAAAAAACTAAAAATAATACTAAAGGTATATTTAATGTTTGTATTAACTATGGTGGTAGACAAGAAATAGCTGATGGAGCTAAAAGACTCGCACAAGATGTTAAAGAAGGTAAAGTTAGTTTAGATGAAATAGATGATACATTCTTCTATAAATATATGTATCAAGAATTACCTCCAATTGATTTACTTATAAGAACAAGTGGAGAAGAAAGATTAAGTAATTATATGTTATATGAAATGAGTTATGCAGAAATGTATTTCCCTAAATTATATTTTCCAGATTTCAATCGAGATGAATTTGAAAAAGCAATTGATATATTTAATTCTAGAGATAGAAGAATGGGTGGAAATAGTAAAAAATAAAGAAGTATTATATACTTCTTTTTCTTTTACTAATTTGCCCTAAATATATATAAATGTTATAATATATAACCGTTAAAGGGGTTATTTATATGGAAAGAATTATATCTTATAAAGATTTACCAATGGGATTTGGTAAAGTAGTTTATTTTAGAATGGAAACAGATCCTAAATTATACTTTAGTTTATTATCTAAAGGATATAAGGTTATTAATAATATAGTAAATGCAGATGATTCTACTATATATATAACTGGTAGAAGACAAGACTATGATTGTAGAACTTTTGATGAATATAAAGAATATGTAGAAAAGAAAATTGAAGATCAATTAGAATCTAGAGGTATAGTTAAACCTAATACTAGAAAATTTAATATTAATGATTTAATTGATCATAAATACAAATTACCATTTGTATTAAAGAATGAAAATCAAAATGGTGGTAGAGAAAAATTCTTAATTGCTACTGAACAAGATTATGAAAATCTTATATCAGCATGTGAATTTTTATCAAGTAATAAATTAAAACAAATAGTTAGATTTGATTAAGATGATCTAAAAACTAAGATCAACTATGATGAATATTTAAGTTTAAACTTTACTGTACAAGATTATATTCAAACTCCAAGTGAATATAATACTACAGTAAGAATATTAACTTCATCATCAAATGATTTATTATATTCAGCACTTAAATATAAGAAACCATGTGAATATTTAGATGATACAACATTACTTGGATATTTATTAAATCAAGTATATCCAATTAGTACTAAATCAATTGTATCTAATACTTTATCAGGTGGTAAGAATGTTTTATTAGGTGAATCATCTTACACTGGATTAGAAAAAAGATTATTAGAAGAACATGATATTAAATCTGATAAGTTTGATGAATTAGTACAAACATCTTTAGATGTACATGAAGCTAATAAAAAAGAATTAGGTATTATATGTGGATTTGATTATATATATGATAAAGAAACAGGTAAGTGGAATTTATTAGAGTATCACTCAAGACCAATGGTTGGAGATTATTCTAAAAGACAAGGTATTGCTTATAATACTAAAGAAGATAGAATAACAGCTGAAGGTATGGTAAGAGCAACTGCTTTAAATAAAGCATTAACTAAGAAATTAAAAAAAGTAATGTAAAATTACTTTTTTTATGTTATTATATCCTGAAAGAGGATTTATATGAAAAAGATAGTATTATTATTTGGTCAACCTGGTTCAGGAAGAAAAACATTAGTTAAGAATATTTTAAATAATAATGAAGAAGTTAAATCTTTATTGAATTTAACTTATTCAAGTGTTTTATCATTAGATGAAACTAATAATAATTAATAGTACCAGTTATTTCATTTTTATTTATATAATTGACTTATAATTATATAATATTTATAATTGATTTTATGAAGTAAGAAGTTTCACATATGTGGGACTTCTTTTTTTTGTTAGAAAGGAATATATATGAACTACTATAATGAAATTAGAAATGAATTAGTTAATAATGAATTAACTAAAAGAGTTAAAACATATTCTATTAATAGAAGTGATTTAACTACGTATTACAATGTTGGTAAGTTATTAAGTGCAGCAGGTAAACATTATGGAGAAGGTATTATTAAGGAGTATTCAAAAAGATTAACTAGTGAATTAGGAAAAGGTTATAGTCAAAGAAATTTAAGAAATATTAGACAATTTTATAATGTTTCTATAAATTGGCAGACACTGTCTGCCAAATTGAGCTGGAGTCATTATATAGAATT
>CAMOID010000050.1 GCA_946615975.1 uncultured Caryophanales bacterium | reverse complement strand
AATATTTGAATACAAATAAAAAATGATTACAAGCTCACGCAAGTAATCATTTTTATCATTTTATTATTTATTTTCTTTAGTTTCTTTATTCTTATAATGTTCTTTTTTATCTTGATACATCATATCATCAGAAATCTTAACCATTTCTTCTACATCCTTATCATAATAATCATTATAAGTATATCCTATAGAACATGAATATTCAGTTTCATTAACATTCTTTCTAATGTTTGAAACAATCTTATGTAGATCTTCTTCTTTTGTTTTAAAGCATAAAACTATAAATTCATCTCCACCTAGTCTATATGCTGATTGTCTAAAACCTAACGCATTTACAATTGAACGAGAAACAGAAATTATTGCATTATCACCTGCAATATGTCCTTTATTATCATTGATAGCTTTAAGTCCATTCATATCAATAGATATAACTGCAGTAATATCTTTAGATTTTTTATTTATTGAATCATAATATGCTTGTCTATTTAATAAACCAGTTAATGCATCTTTTTTAGTAAGCTGTAATATTAAGAATACATAATATACAAAAACAGCAATTGCTACTGTAGTTGTAAATATTTTAGAATAATCCTTACCCATTATGAATGGGAATACTAAACCTGTTAGGAATGCGAATGCAAGAAATACTATAGGGATTATATCTGTAATATCTTTAGAATTATATTTTAATAATATATATATGAATAAGAAACTATAAATACCAACTACTATATATGGTAGATATCCTAATACTCCTCTTACCATATTACCATCACTATCTATACTAAATACTATTCCTGTAAATATAGATATAATATCTATAATAAGTAATAAGAATGCAGGTATTGTAATAACCCATCTTGCCCTCTTAATAATAGTAAATATTATTAAAGCCATTATAAATGGTGTTGATGAATACCTTATCGCAATTAATACTATTCTTATATTTGGATATAGGTTTTTATCAAGTAAATAGAATTCAAAGAATACCGTTAATGATAATACAAATAATAAACCAATTAGAATTGACATTCTTATAACTGTTTTTTTATCCAAAAATACATTTATTATAAGCATTATAATAAAAGCAAGTAATATTAATACTAATGCCCAGTTATAAATTAAATACTCCTTAAATATGTCCATTTTCTCTTCCCCTTTATATTGTATTATCTTCTTTTTATATTATTTTTTTGATAATATAGTTCTTTATCTTGATACATCATCTTATCAGCATTTTCTAATAATTCTTCAAAATTACCCATATATTTAGATACAAATGAATATCCAATTGATGCACTTACATCATTATGCATCATATAATCTTTAACTATTTTTAGATCATATTCTATTTCATCTTCATCATAATTACATAATATAGTTAAGAATTCATCTCCACCAACTCTATAGACATTATCATTTCCAAATACATTAGAAAATGATTTTGCAGTTTCAATTATTAATCTATCTCCTGCTTGATGTCCTAAAGTATCATTTGCAATCTTTAATCCATTTACATCTGCAACAATTAAAGTTAAAGATCTTCTATCTGCATATAAAGATTTTATCTTTCTTTCATATGCATTTCTATTCATAACAGATGTAAGGGTGTCAAAATATGACATTTTAGATAAATATATTGCTTCTTCCTTTTCACTATAACAACAATTATGCTTTGTATTAAAACCATTATATATTGCAAGCATCATATCATGGCAAGATTTATATCCACAAAAGCTACAATTTATGTTTCTTGATGCAGCATCTAATTTATGTAATGATTCGTATATTTTTTCTTCTTCCTCTTTTGATGGAATTGAAATATTACATAAATCAGTTAAATCTTTAAATTCCATCATGTAATCTTCTAAATTAAGCATACTAAATTGCTTACATAAATTATTATATCTTTCATCTAATGATAAGTTTTCATTAAATGGAGAATTTATGTCATTATTTTTAGATTTAGATTTAATCTTATTTATCTCAGATATACTTAAATCTGTTATTAAAGAATTATCATCTTTTGCAGTACCTTCTAAGCAACCATCTAAGCAATTTAATAAATCATATAATAGGTAATCATTAGATTTAATATTATCATCATTTAGTTTATCTAAATAATCATATAAATAAGTTTTACCAGATATTACTCTTATATTAACATCATCGCCTAAAAACCATTTTAGGTTGTCTTTAAGTCCACCTGGTGCTGGATAAAAAGAACCAAGTGTTTCATCAAAAGAATCAAAAACACCGTGATTATTAATATTATTATCTTTAATATATTCTACTAATTTAGGGAAAGTAATATTATATTGTACAAGATTTGGAAATGAATCCATTTCACTTCTTTTAGCAATACAAGGTCCTATAAATGCAAGCTTTTCCTTTACACCTAATACATTTCTTAGGTATGTTGCAAGACACATTAAAGGACTTTTTACAGGCATTAGGTATTTAATTAAATCCTTACGCCAGTATTCTATATAAGAAACTACAACAGGACATGTTGTAGATATCATTTTCTTATAACATTTTTCTTTAATAAGCTTTAGATATGCCCAAGTACAAATATCAGCACCTAAAGAAACAGGATATATATTTTTAACACCTAAACCTTTTAAGATTCCTAATATTTCTTTATAATTATTTTTATATTTAGCCATAAATGATGGTGCAACAAGTAAAGATATTTCTTCATTATTAGATAAATCATTAAAGAAGATATTTGTATCATCTTTATAATCTCTTGCGTTCTTTTCACAAATATCAATACATGCACCACAGTTAATGCATCTTTCTTTATTAATTTCTATCGAGTTGTGATTTGGTCTATTGTGTGAAATAGAGGCTCCAAAAGAGCTGCATATCCTTACGCATTTATTACACCCTATGCATTTGTCATTAGTGAATATAAGCCCACTTTTCATACTATCCCTTCTTTCAAAAACAACAAATCACATTTATATATTTATTTTATCACAAAAAAATTTAAATTACTATTTTTAGTATGGTAATTACCTTTATTTAGTATTATTCTTCTTTATTTATAGAATCTTCTTCTACATATTCTAATAAATCACCATCATTGCAAGATAAAACTCTTGAATACCACATATTTCATCTCCTCCTAAAAACACTTATATAATTTTATATCAGTGTGATATAACCCGAGTTTGCCTCGATATTATAAGTTGGAATGAAAAAAAAGCACGTAAT
>CAMOID010000049.1 GCA_946615975.1 uncultured Caryophanales bacterium | reverse complement strand
AAATATGTTTCTGCATATACTGTAGGCATAATAAATGTTAATAACATAGTAAAAATAAACAATAAAGTTTTGTTTTTCATTTATCATTCCTCCTTTAATATGCATATTTGTGCATTTTATACTATTCTAATTATATCAAACATATACTTTCAATATGTGAAAGCAAGGTTAATTTTACAATAGTTTACAAAATAAAAAGAAGTGATTTCTCACTTCTATTTTTATTATAATTTATCAATTACTGCTCCATTTTTATCTAAGCATCTAATTAAATCTTCTTCATCATATTTATCTAAAACATCTTTAAAGTTTGTTGGATTCATTGTAAATCTTGTTGGATGATTAATAAAGATTCCAATTGGATCTTTAACTCCTAAGTTCTTAATAGTATCGAAATTATCTTTAACTAATTCAGGGAAAGCATTAATTGTAATATATCTTCTTCCAGCTGCTTTCTTTAAAACCTTATTTTGTTCATCAGTTAAACCTATAACTTCTTGGATAACATCTTCTTTAAGTGGCATAGCACTTACTAAGATATCAGCCATTTCTCTATCTTTATCATTTTCGATTTCTCTCTTTAATCTATCTGTATCAATTTCAGTGAAATCTTTAACATATTTTTCGATTTCTTCTGGAGTTACTGAAGTCTTTAATAATAAGTTAGTAACTATTTCTTTATTATCAGAACCTAAATCTTCTTCAATTGGTATAATTTCAGATGTAGATTTTTCTTCTTCAGGATATGAATCTTCATATTCATCTTCAAATCCTGGAACAGTGAAATCATCATTGAAGTATTTATCCATGTTTTCTTCATCTGTTTGTTCTTCTGATTCTTCTTCAGTAGTTTCTTCTTCTACTTCTTCATCTTCATTTTCTTCAGTTGGTTCTTCTTCGTTTTCATCTAATTTTAATTCTTCATTAACATCATCAAATGAAATTAAGAAATCATCAAAATTGATATCTTCAGGAGATTCAATTTCATCATTTTCTTCAGTTGGTTCTTCTTCAGTTTCAACTGTTTCTCCTTCAACACTTGATCCAACCATTTCACCAGCAACATCAGATCCATGTTTTTCATCTGATTCTTCGTTTTCTGGTTCTTCTTCAAATACATCTGAACTTATTTCAATTTCTTGAGTATTATAAGTTGGTTCTTCTTCAATTTCTTCATCAATTACTGTTTCAGTTGGTTCAACTGAATTAGTATCATCTATATAATCCATCATTCCTACATATTTACCACTTGAAATGATATCTTTTCCTGTAGAAATAATTGATTCTAATGTATCAGTCATTGTATCTGAGTTTACTTTATTTTCTTCATTTAATAATTCAGCAAATTCAGAATCAAATTCTTCTTTATTATTTAAAGCTTTTTCTACTAATTTAGCATCAGGTTCAGTATTTGATAAATCAGCAATTTCTTCAAATATTTTTCCATCTGCAATTTTATTTATATCTACATCTTCTATTTCATCTTCGTCATAGTTAGGTACACTATAACCTTCTAATTCATCAACATGGTATGTAGTAAAATCTATCATGTTAGCAATATTAGTTTCATAGTAATTAAGTAATGTATTTGTTTTAACTAAATCTTCTTCAGCGGCATCTCTTCTATTTTTAAGATCAACTAATTCTTCTTTTAAATCATGAGCTTTATCTGTTACATCAAGAATTCTCTTTCCTTGAATTGAGATAGCTTTTCTCTTTTCAATAATCTTAGAATTAATTTCTTTATTTCCTGCATTTAAAATTTCTCTGAAGTCTTTTCCATCAAATTTTTGATTTAAGTCTTCTAAGTCTTTTTCTAAATCTTTGATTTCTGCCTCTGATCTAGCTATTTTTGCTTTAGCATCCTCAACATTATTTTTATATTCTTGAGCTATATCTACTTTTTTATCCATTTCATTTTTTATAGTAGCTAATAGTTCTTCTGTAGATGCTTTATGATCTTTAATACCGCTTACTACTGAATTAAGATTGTCATTAATGACACTGATCATCTTTTCCATATTGTATACCTTCCTATTCTCTTCTAAAATTATAGCAAATATTAAAATATATGTAAATAAAATCTTTATCTTTTTGGTTATTTATAATATTATATGATTGAGGTGAAAAACATGAATAAAGAATTAATAAGACAAAATATGTTGAGCAATGAGAAGACCTTAAGTAATTTAGCATGTTTTAACAAAGATGCAATAAGATTAGTAGATAAAAAGGATGATGATATAAGACCAGAATTCTATAGAGATATCGATAAAGTAATCTACTCTCTTGCATATACTAGATATATAGATAAAACTCAAGTATTTAGTAATAAAAAGAATGATCATATTACTAAAAGAATTATCCATGTTCAATTCGTATCAAAGATTGCTAGAACTATTGGAAGAGCTTTAAATTTAAATGAAGATTTAATTGAAGCTATAGCTTTAGCTCATGATATTGGTCATGTACCATTTGGACATTTAGGAGAAAGATTTTTAAATGAAATATCTTTAGCTCATGGTGAAGGATATTTCATGCATAATGTTGAATCTGTTAGAGATTTAATGGTACTTGAAAAAAATGGTAAAGGTTTAAACTTAACTATTCAAACGTTAGATGGTGCTTTATGTCACAACGGTGAATTCTTACAAGATAAATACCAACCAGTTCATAAAACTAAAGATGATTTCTTACATGATTATGAAATGTGTTATAAAGAAGCTGATTATGCATCTAAATTAATTCCAATGACTATGGAAGGATGCGTAGTTAGAATATCTGATATAATTGGATATCTTGGAAGAGATATTGAAGATGCTGTTAGATTAAATGTATTAAATGTAAATGATGTTCCTGATTCAATTAAAGATATATTAGGAAATGGAAATGGTCAAATAGTTGATACTATAGTAAACGATATAATTGAAAATTCATTTGGAAAAGATTATATTTCTATGAGTCCTAAAATATATCAAGCTATTGCTGATTTAAAAGATTATAATTATAAATTCATTTATAGTTTAGCTAATACTGAAGAAGATAAAGCTCACATTAAAGAAATGTTTGAAGTATTATTTGATTCACTACTAGAAGATATTAAAACTAATAATGAACAATCTCATATCTATAAAAATTATATTGATGATATGAATGATGAATATAAACAAAATACTACTCCTGAAAGAATGGTTATAGACTATATTGCAGGAATGACTGATGATTATTTTCAATCAGAATATAAACAAGCTATTAAATA
>CAMOID010000048.1 GCA_946615975.1 uncultured Caryophanales bacterium | reverse complement strand
TGGTATGATGAAGTTATACCGTTTGTAGAAGCTGCTGAGATAGGTACTGAAAAGGTTATTAAAGATCATTCTAGTATAGGTATTGTCATGACTACTGATGGTTCTATTGGGGAATTATCACGTAGTGATTATGTTGAAGCTGAAGAAAGAGTTATTAGTGAATTAAAAGAGATAGGTAAACCATTTATAGTTATATTAAATTCTGCTCATCCAATGCTTCCAGAGACTGAAAGATTAGCACTTAAATTAAAGGAAGATTATGAAGTTCCTGTTATGCCTATAAGTGTTGAAAATATGACTGAAAGAGATATTTATAATGTATTAAAAGAGGCTTTATATGAATTTCCAGTATTAGAAGTAGATGTTAATATGCCTGAATGGATTGCTTGTTTAGATCCTAAACATTGGTTAAAAAAAGAGTATATTGAAAGTATTAGGGAAAGTGTTGTTGAGATAGATAAGTTAAGAGATATAGATAGTATTATAAGTCATTTTTCAGGTAGTGATCATATTTCTAAATCATATATATCTAATGTTGATGTATCTACTGGGATAGTGACACTTAATTTAGAAAGTCCAGCTAGTTTATATAATGAGGTATTAAAAGAGATAATTGGTGTGGATATAACTAGTAAAGCATCATTATTATCATTATTTCAAGAATATAGTATAGCTAAGCAAGAATATGATCAGATAAAGAATGCATTACATATGGTAAAACAGACAGGTTATGGAGTTGCTACACCATCTCTTAAGGATATGAAACTAGATAAACCAGAGATAATTAAACAAGGTAGTAGATATGGTATCAAGTTAAAAGCAGTAGCGCCTAGTATTCATATGATTCGTGTTGATGTAGAGTCAACATTTGAACCAATAATTGGTTCAGAACTTCAAAGTAAAGAATTAATTGATCATTTAATGCAGGATAATGGTAAAGATTTATGGAAAAGTGAAATATTTGGTAGAAGTTTAGATGTTATAGTACAAGAGGGGATTCAAGCAAAATTATCTTTACTTCCAGATAATGTAAGATATAAACTAAATCAAACTTTAACTAAATTAGTAAATAAAGGTTCAGGAAATTTATTCGCAATTGTTTTATAACTTCCGTGATTGGAAGTTTTTTATGTAGTAACTAAAAAATGTTATAAATTAAGGGAAAATAGGCTAAATGTATTGATTTTAATAAGGAAAAGTGGTATTCTTAGATTGTAAGCAAGATAGCTTTACAAGATAATATAATTTATAGGAGGTATAGAATAATGTCAAAAAGTGATTTAGTAAATTATATTGCAGAAGAAGCAGGATTAACAAAAGCTGATGCTTCAAGAGCTTTAGAAGCAATGATGAATGGTGTTGTAAAAGGATTAAAAGAAGAAAAGAAAGTTACTTTAACTGGTTTCTGTACTTTTGCATCTAAACATAAAGAAGCAAAAATGGGACGTAATCCAAGAACTGGTGAAACTGTAAAAATCGCAGCTAGAGAAGCTGTTACTATTAAAGCTGGTTCTAAATTAAAAGAAGCTTTAAACTAATAAGAAATATAGACCTGTATTAGGTCTTTTTTCTTAATTATAGTGAGGTAATATTATGTATGAACAAAGTTTAAATATATTAAATATGATATTTAATCATGGGTATGAAGCTTATATTATAGGAGGGTATCCAAGAGATAAATATTTAAATATTAATAGTAATGATATTGATATATGTACAAATGCACCAATAGAATTACTTGAATCACTATTTGATATTAAGAAATATAATAATTCATTCGCAAATGTAGTTATAAAGTATAATGGATATGATTTTGAAATTACGCATTATAGAAAAGATTATTATGATAAATCTAGATATCCTAAAATAGAGTATGTGAATACATTAAAAGAAGACTTACAAAGAAGAGATTTTATTATAAATACACTTTGTATTAATCATAAGGGAGAGTATATTGATATTTTAGGTGCGAAAGAAGATATTGATAAGAAAGTAATTAATACAGTTAAAGATGCTGATACAAGTTTCAAAGAAGATCCACTTAGAATTCTACGTGCGATAAGATTTAGTATTAGTTTAAATATGACATTATCTAATGATATAAAAGATAGTATTAGAAATAATTATAAATTATTAAAGAATATATCTAACGTAAGTATAAAAAAAGAATTAGATAAAATACCATTTAGCGTATTAAAAGAAAATTTTCCTTTCATTTTAGATGAAATTAATATATAATATTTAGAAGGTGATTCTATGACAGAAAAAGTTATTGATGTACTAAAAAATAGAGATTTAGTAATTCCTAGAATATTATTTATGAATTATAAGGATTTAAATATAACTAATGAAGAATTAATCTTAATTATTTATATTGTTAATGAGAAGAATCTTATATTTAATGCTAAGAAAATAGGGAATGATTTAAAACTTAGTATGGGTGAAGTATTAACTTTAATAAATAGTTTATCTAGTAAAGATTTAATATCACTTGAAATTACTACTATTGATGGTGTAAGAGAAGAGTATATTGATATTAATAAATTATATAAGAAGTTAGCTTATTTTGTAATAAATGAAGAAGTAGATACTAAACAAGTTGATACTAATATTTTTGATACATTTGAAAGTGAATTTGGAAGAACTTTATCTCCTATTGAATATGAACTTATAACAGGTTGGTTAGATAATGGTTTTAGTGAAGAACTTGTTATATGTGCATTAAAAGAAGCGGTATATAATGGAGTGTCAAACCTAAGATATATTGATAAAATATTATTTGAATGGAAGAAAAAGGGTATTAAAAATAAAGAAGATGTAGAAAATGACCGTAAGAAGTTTAACAGAAAGAAATCAGAAAAAATAGAAGTATTTGAATATGATTGGTTAAATGATAATGAATAATTATATATATAGTTTTTTAGATGAAGTTATTCCTAATCCTAGATGTGAATTAAATTATAATTATGATTATGAACTTTTACTTGCGGTTATGATGAGTGCGCAAACAACTGATGTTAGGGTAAATGAAGTAAATAGTATTTTATTTAGTAAGTATCCAACTTTAAAAGATTTAAGTAAAGCTAATATAGATGATATTAAGAAGATTATTAAACCAATTGGAACTCATCATAAGAAAGCCAGTAATATTATTGAAATATCTAAAAGATTGTTGATAGAAAAAGATGGTATAGTTCCTAATGATAGATTGTATTTAGAAAGTTTACCAGGAGTTGGAAGAAAGACGGCTAATGTTGTACTTAGTAATTTGTTTAATGAACCTTGTATTGCTGTAGATACTCATATAGCTAGAGTAAGTAAAAGACTAGGTTTAGCACAAGAAGATGATGATGTTTTAACAATTGAAAAAAAACTAACTAAAAAGTTAGAGAAAGATAGTCTAAATAAAATGCATCATCAATTATTACTTTTTGGTAGATATTATTGTACTGCAAGATCACCAAAGTGTGATGAGTGTAAATTACATGATTTTTGCAAATATTATAAAAACAAAAAAATC
>CAMOID010000047.1 GCA_946615975.1 uncultured Caryophanales bacterium | reverse complement strand
TTAAGAAAACATTGTGTAGAAGAATTAGTTAAAATTGGATTTGATGGTTATTCAATAGGTGGAACTGCTGTAGGTGAACCTAAAGATGTTCAATACCAACAAGTTGAATACTCATGTAAGTATTTACCAAAAGATAAAGTTAGATATTTAATGGGTGTTGGAGATCCAATTGATATTATTGAAAATGTTATAAGAGGAGTAGATATATTTGACTGTGTTGCTCCTACAAGATTAGCAAGACATGGACATGCTCATACTAAATATGGAAAGATTAATATTAAGAATAAAAAATATAAAGAAGATTTTACTCCAATAGATGAAACATGTGATTGCTATGCTTGTAAACATTATACTAAAGCATATATTAGACACTTAATAACTGCTGATGAAACATTTGGTCAAAGATTATTAAGTATTCATAATATTAGATTCTTAATTAAATTAACTGAAGATTTAAGAGAAGCTATTAAAAATGATAATATATTAGAATATAGAGAACAATTTATAAAGGATTATTATGAAACAAAGAGTAAGTAATTTTACAATTATATTTTTTGTAATATTAGCTTTAATATCTGTTGTAGGTATATTTACTTTTATTAAAATACAAAAGATACATGATGAAAAGTTAATATATGCTATGGAATCTAAGGTAGAGTATAAAGCTGAAAGATGTTATTTAGAAGGTATATGTAAAGATACTATTAATCTTAATATTTTATATGAAAATAAATACTTAGAAGAAATAATAAATCCTGTTACTAAAGAAGTAATAGATCCTAACTTAAAAATAGAATATATTAATGAAAAAATAGTAATTGACTGGAATAGTGTAATATAATCAAAAAGACTTGATTAGTTTATATATTTATGCTAAACTATTATTGCTTTTGTGAAAAAGCTAATTGTAATCCGCTGGGAAGTATTCTTATGATTGCGAGGGTGTATATTATAGAAAGGATGTTGAATTATGAATTTAGTTGATAAAATTAATGCTAAATCTGTAAGAAATGATATTCCTGATTTTCGTGTTGGAGATACTGTAAGAGTAGACTATCAAATTAAAGAAGGTAAGAATACTCGTATTCAAGCTTTCGAAGGATTAGTAGTAGCAATTAAAGGTGGATCTATTGGAAAAACTTTCACAGTTAGAAAGAAAAGTGGATCTGTAGCAGTTAAAAGAGTATTTAAAGTTAACTCACCATTAATTGATAAAGTTACAGTTGTAAGAAAAGGTTATGTTAGAAGATCTAAACTTAACTTCATCGACAAGATGGCTAAGGAATACAACGTTAAAGAAAGAAATTAATTTCTTTCTTTTTTTGTTATATAAAAAATGATATAATTGTTTATAGGTGATAAATATGAAAGAGACTAATAAAGACTCAAAAACAACAACTAAAAAGAAACCTACTACTAAAAAGAAGGTTAGTAAAGAAACTAAAAAAGTAGTTAAAGAAAAGAAAAGAATTAATTTAGAAGATATAGAAGATTATTCTAAAGATCAACAAGAAGAAATAGTATTTGCTAATACTAAAAAAGCTAAAAAAGAAGCTTTCTTGGAATTAATGCCATATCTTATTATTTTATTCTTTGTATTTATAATTAGAACTTTTATAATTACACCAGTTAATGTAAATGGTACTAGTATGGTATCTACATTAGAAGATGGAGATGTTTTATTAGTTTATAAATTAAGATATAGATTACAAGGACCTAAAAGATTTGATGTTATTACATTAAAAAATAAAAATGGTGCTTTAATTAAAAGAGTTATAGGTTTACCAGGAGATAAATTAAGATATGTTATTAAACAAAATGAAAATGGTGAAGATGTAGCTGAACTATATATTAATGATGAATTAGTAAATGAAGATTTTATAGATAATGAAGTTAAAGTAAAAACATGTATAAATGATCCTGATATTTGTAATGGTGTAGTTACTGTACCAGAAGATTCATATTATGTAATGGGTGATAACAGAGGTGTTTCATTAGATTCAAGATCATTTGGTTTTGTTTCTAATAAAGAAGCATATGGTATTACTGAAATAAGAATATTCCCATTTAATAGGATGGGTAACTTCAATAAGAGATAATATGAATACTAAATTAAATAATATATATAATATATTAGAAGATATTCAATATGGTTATATTTATGATGGTGTTGATATATCTGATGATCAATATAAATTTGGTAATTATTATAGATTATTAGATCCTAATGATTTATTAAATATAAAATATGGAGTTTGTTGGGATCAAGTAGAATTAGAAAGAAAACTATTTGATGATAATAATATTGTTTATAAATCATATTTTATATATTTAAATGATCATGATGGATTACCATCTCATACATTTATGGTTATTAAAGATAATGATGAATATATTTGGTTCGAACATTCTTGGTATGATTATAAAGGTATACATAAATATAATAGTTTAGATGAATTATTTGAAGATGTTATAAATAAATTTATTAAATCACATGAAGGTATTAAATTTGATGAATTATTATTGTATGAATATGATAAACCAAAATATGGTATTACATGTGAAGAATTTTATAATTATTTAGAGACACAAAAGAAAGTATTAGAAAGGAAGTATTAATATGAGTAAAAAAGAAGAAATAAAGAAAACATGTGAATGCGATAAAACTTGTACATGCGGATGCCAAGAAGGTAAAGAATGTACTTGTGGTGGAGAATGCAAATGTGATGAATCTTGTACATGTGGTTGCAAAGATGGTAAAGAATGTACTTGTAATGATGAATCATGTGAATGTGAATGTTGTTCATGTGGTTGTAATGAAAAATAAGAGTTTTATTAAACTCTTATTTTTGTTATAATGAACAAGTGGGTGATAATATGAAAGAAATAATTATCAATGATGATAATCTTAAAATAGATGATATTGAAAAAATAAAAAAGAAAGCAAGAGCTATCTTAATTAAAGATAATAAAATATTAGTAGGTGTTTATTCTGATGTAGTTATGCTTCCTGGTGGTGGCACTGAAAAGGGAGAAGAAATAGAAGATACCCTAATTAGAGAATTAGAAGAAGAAACAGGTATTAAATATGATATAAATGATTTTAAAAAAGCATTTAATATTACTTGTTATCAAAAAGATTATCCTACTAGATCAGGTAAAAATGTTAATAGATTAGTTTCTACATATTATTACATAGGTGAGTTTAAAGGAATTGATCCTGAAAAATTAAAATTAACTGATGAAGAAGCTTCTGTTGATTTTAAAATTGATTTCTTTACTAAAGAAGAATTAAAGAATCGATTATATAAAGAATCACCTAATCCTAGAAAACCATTCTTTGATAGAGAAATGGAAGAATTATTAAAAATAATACAAGTGTAAATCGATTTTATTAAATCGATTTTTTATTTGTATGCATGTTATAATTATAATAGGTGAGATATATGAAATATCTTTTAGGAATGGATAATTATTTTAATTATTATAAATTAGATTATGTAGATAATCCTAAGGATACATATAAAGATTATTCTAATTTTAAAGAAGTAGAATTTGATAATAAAATAATATCTTTTAATAATATT
>CAMOID010000046.1 GCA_946615975.1 uncultured Caryophanales bacterium | reverse complement strand
ATAAATAATTCTAATTATAATAATTTATTTAAAGATTATATATTAAAAATAGATACAATTAGAAAACTAGATATATTTGATTTTTGTTATAAAAAACTAGATGAAAATAAAGAAAATGATATTGTTATTCTAAAAGATAATGGATCTATTTTATATAATGATTTAACTTTTTCAAATCTATTAGTAGCATTTTTATTTATATTAATAATAGCAATACTATTAATTGAAAGTAATATGATAACTGCATTTGGTTTAATGATAGCATTAATTGTAATTATGTTAAAATTAAAGAATTTATTATATATGATTAATCCAACAATAAGTAATATAATTGAAACAATTAAAAATTTAAAGGATTTAGATTCTTACTTTAGTGAAAGAGAAGAACTATCATATTTCAATGATTGGAAAAAGATTACTATTAAAGATGGAGTATATAGATATTTAGACACTAATAAAACAATTAAGATACCTGAATTTGAATTAGTAAAAGGTGATGCATGTGGTATTATTGGTAAATCAGGAGAAGGTAAGAGTACTTTATTAAATGTTTTATCTGGTATATATAAATTTGAATCAGGTAATATTTTCTATGATGGTACAGTAGATATGAGATATCCTGAAAATATGTATATTTCTAAAGATGTTAAGACTTTAAAATTAAGTTTAAGAGATAATTTATGTTTAGGTAATGTTTATACTGATGAAGATTTAATAGATTTAATTAAAGAAATAGGATTAACTAATTGGTTTAATTCATTAGCTAAAGGATTAGATACATATATTGATGAAAAATATGTTTTATTAAATGAAGATATAGTAGGTAAGATTAATATTATTAGATGTATAGTATCTAATAAGAGTTTATATTTATTAGATGATCCTTCATATGGTATGAATATTGAATCAGAGAAATTAATTGCTAATATGATAAAAAAATATTTTAAGAAAGATGCATTTATAATTGTTTCTCATAGACCAATTTTTACTACTATATGTAAGAAGACATATTTTATTAAAGATCATTCATTATTACCAAAAGAAACATTATTATAGGAGTATATAAAATAAAAAAGGAACTTTTATAAGTTCCTTTTATTATTTTTCTATTTCCATGATAACTGGTAAGATCATAGGTCTTCTACCAGTTTTTTCAGATATAAACATATTTAATTCTAATATTAATTGATTCTTTAAATCAGTAATATTATATTTTGTTTTTAATGAATTATTAACTATTTCAGCAGTTTTATCTTCAATAGTTTTTATTAATTCAGCATTTTCATTTACTAATACAAATCCACGAGTAGTGATATTTGGCTTAATCATTAATTCATGTCTTTTTTTATCAATGTTTAAGATAGTTATTAAAACACCATCTTTACTCATTAATTGTCTATCTTTTAAAACTATATTACCAATTTCACCAATTCTTGATCCATCTACATATACAGTAGCAGCTTGAACTCTTTTACCACGATGACATCCTTCATTGTCCATGATGATTACATCACCATTTTCACATACGAAAGTGTGATCTTTTGGCATACCACATTCTTGAGCTAACTCAGTATGTTGTTTTAACATTCTGTATTCACCATGAATAGGCATGAAGTATTCTGGTTTAATTAATCTTAACATCCATTCTAGTTCGCCAGCTTTAGCGTGTCCTGATGTATGTAATGATTCGTTTGTATCATTTGTATAAACTTTAACACCTTGTAAATATAATTTATTAATAACATGGTTAACTGATGCACGATTACCTGGAATAGGGTTAGATGAGAATATAATTACATCATCTGGCATTAGTTTAACTTGTTTATGAGTACCTGCTGCAATTCTTGATAATGCTGCAAGTGGTTCTCCTTGAGATCCAGTACATAAAATACATATTTCGTTTTTCTTTAAATTTTTAGCTTCAGATGGTTCTATAAAAATAGTAGCATCTTTAATAAGACCATTTTTTAATGCTATATCTTTAGCATTTTCCATTGATCTACCAAATGTAATAATCTTTCTATTGTTCTCACGACATGTTTCAACAATATGTTTAATACGATAAATATTAGAAGCAAATGTCGCTAAAATAATACGAGAAGTTTGTTCTTTTACGAATACATCTCCTAAAGCTTCATCTACAACTGATTCAGATGCTGAAAAACCTGGAGTAAGTGAGTTAGTACTTTCACCTAAAAGTAACTTAACGCCTTCATCTCCTAATCTTGCCATCTTATGAATATCAGCCATAGGTCCAATTGGAGTTAAATCGAATTTAAAGTCTCCTGTATGTACGATAACACCATTTGGTGTTCTAACAACTATTGCAAAACTATCTGGGATAGAGTGAGTAGTTGTAATAAATTCTACTTCTAAATTTTTAAATTTTAATACTGTATCTTTATTATATACTTGTAATAAATCAGTTGGCATATTCTTTTCAACTAATTTCTTTTGAATTAAATCATGTGCTATTTGAGGAGCATATATAACAGGTATTTTTACACTTTGTAATAAGAAAGTAATACCACCTATATGATCTTCATGTCCATGTGTTATAACTAAAGCTTTAATCTTATCTTCGTTTTGTTTTAAATATGTTACATCTTGAATAACATAGTCGATACCAAGTAAATCATCTTCAGGGAACATTACACCAGCATCGATAATTAATATTTCGTCTTTGTGTTCTACTACGTACATGTTTTTACCAACTTCACCTAAGCCACCTAAGGCAAAAACAGACGTAAATGTATTATTGTCTTTCATAAATATCTCCTTTTCTAAAATAAAAAAACAAGTATATATAAAGCTCTCAGGTAATATTAATATACTACAAAAAGGCATTTTATTCAACTTATTTCAGGATTATGTATACACTTGGTAAAAAGAAATTAAAAAAAATTTTGATAAATTTCGAGTAAAATGATACCTCCACCGTGTATATATAAAGTAGAAGGAGGTAAAAAATATGAAAAGATTATGGTTACTAATATTAACAGTAATTCCATTTGTTAATGTAAATGCTATTAGTACATATTATTCTGATTATAGAGATTATAAACTTGGAACAGAAGAAGTATTAGAATTAGATGATACTTTAAAGAAAGAAGATTATAGAGTTTATAATACTCAAGTATTAGTTAAACAAGAATTAGGATATGTACCTGAAAATAGTTGCCAATACAAATATCCGGATGATATAAAAGTAAATTATACTGTTAAACCAAGGGGAACAGATAAGAGTCAAAAATGGTATCAATCAATTGATATTAAAGATGGAATGATATATAAAATATCATTTCTTAATGTATTAAATAATACTGTATCAGAGATAAGAGTATTTAATATAGATACTCAAATAAGAGCAACTACATCTAATGTTTTAGGTGGAATAAATAATATTGTTGATAATAATAATTCAACATATGCACAGTTATTCCCAAATGAAACATATGAATTTTCATTTGCACCATTACAAGCAAAAAATTTAAAAGTACAATTTATTTCGGTTGAAAAATTAAGTGGCGTATTTACTTTTTATTATACAGATGGAACTACAGATACTAGAAAAATCTATGCTAATGAATTTGATGTTAGAGATACCAGTTATTTAAATGAAATAGTACCAATTGTTGGATATATGAATGGAACTTCATATGCAAATAGTTATGAAAAAGATGAAACTATACTATTTCATTGTTATAAGATGGTAAAAGAATCTACTGGTATTTATAAAAAAGAAGATGAATATGATCGTGGTAATGAATATATTGATGTTAATGACTATAAAGATCTACATGATTATTATATAAGAGATAAAGTTAAAATATCTGATAAACAAATAACATCTAATAATTTTAATTTAAAAGATTTAGTAACATATAGTACAGTTGATAATTTTAGAATAGAAGATAATATTGATTATTCAACAAATGGAATATATCCTGTTAAATTTATTTTTAATGATGATTTTATTGTTGAAAAAGAAGTTAAAATTAATATAGCTAAAAATAATACTACTAAAACTACAACTATACCAGTTACTACTACAAGTAGTGTAACGAAAAAAACAACTGCAACAACTACTAAATCAGTTACTACTACAAGTAGTGTAATGAAAAAATCAACTACTAAACCAACAACTACGACAACAACTAGGATAATTCCAAAAACAACTACATCAAATAAAACTACATCAA
>CAMOID010000045.1 GCA_946615975.1 uncultured Caryophanales bacterium | reverse complement strand
AACAGGTGCTTCAACAGCAACAGGTTGTTCTTCTACAACAGGAGCAACATTTTCATTTGTTGGTTCTTCTAATGTATTTAATATATTATCGATAGCATTTAAATCAACATCTTGTGTTGGAACTGTTTGAATAGGTTGTTCTTCAACTGGAGCTTCTGCTTTTTCATCTACTTCGCTTGCTTCAGAAGCTGCAATCATATCATTAACTAAATCTTGAGGAACAGGTTCAACATTTGGAGTGTCTTCTAAAGAATTAATGATTTCTTCAGTATTAACTTGATCTAATTCATTAACTTCTTTAGCAGGAACTTCAGTAGCTTCAGCTTGTGCTGTTATGTTTTCTACTGGAGGAATTTCAACATTTTTTTCTTCAGTTAATGTTTTTTCATTATCTAAAGCAGCTCTTTTCATAGCAATGAATGCTTGACCTAATGGTGTATCTAATCCAGTTTCATTAATGAATTGTTTTAAATCTAAGTCAGCTGTTTCATTGATTTGATCTAATAAGATTTTAAATGTTTCTAATGTATTTTCATCTAAATCATGATCAAGATTATCTTCAATGAATTCAATATCTCCTTCATAAGTTTCTAATTCCATTACTATAATTGGATATTTTTCTTTTTCTTCTTTAAATGCTTTTTCTCTTAATAGTTTTAATTTTTCTTTTGTGCTATCTAAATAAGTTTTTAGTTCTTCTTTATTCATATAAATAGCCTCCTATCTTAATATAAATATTATATCATTAAAAGTAGGGTATATTGAAGAATTTTTAGATAATTATATCTTTTTTTGACATTCATATTTTAATATTTTGTAAAAATATAATTAGATAATTAATAAAAATAATGTTATAATTATTATGTGAGACATTGTAGGAGGTAATACTTTATGGCTAAACATACTAATATATATGCTGAAAAAGATATAAAAATATTAGAGTTAGAATCAGATATAGTTAAAGTGTTAATGGAAAATAATGTTAAGACTGTTGGTGACGTTTGGGTTTTAAATAGAAAAAAATTAAAAGCTATGGGATTAAAGGATTCTGATATTAAACAAGTTATTATAAAATTACAATTATTAGGATTAGATCTTAATAAAAGAATGTATTCATAAGAAGGTTTCAAACCTTCTTTTTATTTATTTTTTTTATAAAAAATGATATACTTAAGATACTAAGGAAGATGGATATGGTTAATAGTGAACTTATTAATAATATTAGAGAAAATACTAAAATGTCTTTCAATAAGAAGATATTTGATTTTTTCATGAATGAATATCTAAAACAAGATATGAATGCATATTCATCTAAAGATGGAGAAGCATTATTTGATTTAATTAGAATTAATGGAGAAAATGCTTCTAATATGAATCCTAAAGAATATCAAGAATTATTACTTAGATTAATTAATAAATCAATTGAATATGTTAATGCAAATGGTATTAAAACAAATACACAAGAATTAACAGCTAAATTATTAACTGGATTAAAGAGAAGAGAAGGAAGACTTACTTTTGATTCAGAAGAGTTATTTAATAAAAAGATGGAAGGAGAAAAAAATATCTTCTTCTATATAGATGTTGATGGTAAAGATATCATAAGTATTTTAAATGATATTATTGATAAAATGACTGATAAAGATATAGCATATGATATTACTATTCCTACACCTGATGAAATAGTAAAAGGACATACAGATGCTATTACTATTGCAGTAAGTCCTGAAAGTTATATGTATATAGTTGAAGCATTAGAAAATGTTTCGAAAGAAAATAAAGAAAAAGTAAAAGATAATGATTATGCTAGAAATAATTGGTTTGGTGTTAATACAGTTTTAGATGGTATTCCAGCTGATGTATTAATCGGTAAATTATTTATTCAAGCAATGAATGAAGTATTATCTGAAGAAGGTACTAAATATCCTGATTTAATGGTTGATGGAGAATCTATTGAATCATTAATTAAAGGATCTGTTAATAAAGATGAATCTAGACAACATGCTTATAATGAAATTATCAAATTAGATTCAACTATAGGAGACAAAATATATAATAAGATATTATCTCTAATGAATGAAAATGGATTAAATCCAGATAATATGTATGTATATAATTCTATAAATGATAAATTAGATAAATTATATGGACAACATGAAGAAAAAGAGGACATAGCTTCTGAAGTAGTTCAAGATACTGAAACAAAAGAAGTTCCATTAGAAGAAGCAGTAGATGCATATGCAAAAACATTAAATGAAGATAAGTTTGCTACTGCTGAAATGAAGAAAATAGATTTAAATGTTGATGCATCTGAAGTTGAAAAAGTATCAAAGAATTTACAACCTCAAACAGTTGAACAAGCAGAATATGTACCTACAGTTGAAATTCAACCACAAACTGAATCAGAAACAATAGTATCAGATACAATGCAAATTGTTGGAGATGAAGTTAAACAAATGATTAAGGATGAAAATCCTAATCAACCTTTATTAAATGAACAACAAATGTTATTATCTAACACAATTGTTGCTTTAACTCCAGAAGAAAAAAAATCAATGGCAGCTGCCATTGATCAAGCTCAAGTAAAACTTGAAAGAGAAAATAGATATATGGGATTACTTGATGGAGTAGAAGGCTGGACTTTTGATAGTGTTGTTAAAGATGAAAATGGATCTGATATTACTTTATTAGATTTTCTAGATAAAAATAATACACTTGATAAAATACCATTTAATTCAGAAGTAACATTATTAGATAGTACTACTGAAGATGGTTTAAGTGTATCTGGTAAGAAATTTATCAGTAAATATGTATTAGATAGTTTGAAATTAAATCAAACTAATCCTGTTTCTCCTGGTGGGTTAACACTTGAAGAAATCATGGAAAAATATATTGAAAAGATAGAAGTACCAGAAATTGGTATTACTTATCCAGAAGGATTAACTTCACCTGTAAAAAAGGGTAGTCTGTTAAAAAGGTTTTTTAAAGGAAGATAGTTAATATCTTCCTTTTTTTATACATCAATATTCCTTTTATATAATTTATGAGCATTTGTAAAACATACAATATTTATTGTGATAGTAAATGCAAAGAACAAGAATATACATAATGCATTTCCTGCCATTAATAAAGTATCAAATATTGCATGTATTAAAGATGGTATTAATATACTTAATAAAGTATATAATACCTCTTTATATCTATCTTTTATATTCGCATAGTATCTTACTAAGCCTAAGAAATAACCCATGATAATTGAAAAACAAGCATGTGCTGGGATTGAAATAATTGCTCTCATTATAGCAACTGCTAAAGCCCCTTCACTTGTAAATATATATAATAAATCTTCCAAGAAAGCAAAACCTAATGCTGCAAATACTGCATATATGATCATATCGTAAGCTTTATCAAAAGCCTTATTATTAAAACCTACAAAATAACAACAAAACCATTTAACAACTTCTTCAATGAATGCTATACCAAAAAATATATAAATAAATAATACTATAAATTCTTTTGGTTCTTCACCAAAAACGTACATGAAGAATTCTTCTCCTATTAATGCAGGAATGCATGATAAACATCCTAAAATAAATAAAAGAATTAACATTCCTCCTGGTTCAGAGTTATGAGCTTTATTTGATATGATCCATCCAATAAATACTACTGGAATAATTGCTAATGCCATATAAATTGGATACATAAATAACTCCATAAAATTCACCATCTTAAGTATATCAAATATTTTTAGTAATCTAGTTTTAGATAATAAAAAAACAATGTTGTTTACATTGTTTTTTATTCAAACCAAATATAATCTCCATCTTGTATTTTTATAGTAGTTTCTTTTTCACCATGTTCATTTAATTGAATACCATGACCTTCTTTGCTATAAGATGAATCATAATAGAATACTTTATTATTTGTATTCATCTTTAATACAACATCTAGTTTATCAGTATCAGTTGCCATTACTTTATCTTTTAATTCATTAGTAAATTTAATTTTATATAAAGCACTTCCAATTGGTTTTGCTTCTATATATGTAGTATTGTTTCTATTAGCAGTATCTTGTAATAATTCATTAAAGACAGGTACATAATTTTCATATGTATTAATATCTTCACCATTTTCATTTTTAGTTCCAATTATGGCATTTTCATTTAATACAGTTACATCATCACCAGATAAATAAATAGATGGTATATTAGAAGATATTGTTAATCCTCCAACAAGTGCTATGAAGTTTTGTTCATATATAGTTCCATTTATATATTTAGCAAAACAATCTTCATTATTAGTATCTGGGAATATATCTTGATTATATAAATTACTTGTTATATAGAATAAACTTAAATAATTTGTTTTAAAATATTTTTCTGTTAATGTTTTAGTATTACTTAATAATCTTCTATAATCACCTCTAGAAGTTATAACAAATCCTGCAGATAACTTAGGTATTAAGCCACCTTTAAGTGCATATTCTTCAATATTACCTTCATATTTTTCATGGAAGTATGATTTTCCTTTAATGTTAGTATTAAATGTTACGGTATTAGTAACACCATTTCTAGTTAATCTTACATCTCCAATTGTATTAATTTGTGATAAGAAGAATGATTCTGCATCTTTTATTATTTCTTCATTTTGATAATTATCTTGGAATTCTTTTCTATTTGCATCATAATAAACTTCAATATTATCATCAAAATAATATATTGAATTCTTAGAACAATTATTTAATGTATCATCATATGAAACACAGTTCCATGATTTTACTGTTTTATTTATTCCATATTTATCTTTTAAATAAGCTTTAGCTTCATTAGATTTATTGTCCATTGAAAATGAACAACCTGATATAAATAAAATAGTAAATAAAGATAATACAAATATTTTAATACTTTTATTCATAGTATCACCTTTAAATAATTGTATCATATTTAAAAATTGATATAGAATATAAATTATATATATGATAG
>CAMOID010000044.1 GCA_946615975.1 uncultured Caryophanales bacterium | reverse complement strand
CCTTGAATTGGAGTAGCTGTTTCTCCTTCAGCTAATACAATATTAACTGGAATAGTTGCAACATTTGCACTTACACTTTTTGTTCCAAATTCTAAACTTGCAGCACTTACAAATGCTGGAACAAATAAAGCCATAACCCCTAAAAGTAATACTCTCTTTAATTTTTTCATTATCACATTTCTTCCCTTCAATTATAAACAAATTATAGCACTAGCAATATATTTTTACAATACTATAAAAGTTTAACTAGTATTTCATTCATTACATATATTTTATCTTCTGGTATCTTTAAATAACCATCATGATATATTAAATCTTTACTTCTCATTAAGTCTTTTACAGGATAAACATCTTGAATATTTGTATTATATTTTTCAAAGAATTCATCAACATTTATACCTTGTAATTTTCTAAAACCTAACATTATTTCATTATCCATTTGATCTTTATAACTCATAAGATTATTTTCAACCCTTATGTTACCTGCTAGGTATTCATGTAAGTTTTTAGTATTTGTATATCTAAATCCTGCTTTAAATCCTGATGCGCCAAGACCAAAGCCATAATATTCACCATTATTCCAATAGTTTAAGTTATGTTTTGATTCATATCCTGGTAAAGCAAAATTAGATACTTCATAATGATTAAAATCATGAGCTTTTAATATCTTATTAATCGTGTCATACATTTTTCTATCTAAGTCTTCTGAAATATATTCTCTTCCATCAATCTTAAGTTTTGTATGATCTTCTATCATAAGTGAATATGTACTAATATGTGTAGGTTCTAACTTTAATAACATATTTAAGTCTTTTTTTAGCACACTTAATTTTTCTCCTGGAATAGCATACATTAAATCTAAATTAATATTATCTATTCCTCTGTTCTTTATAAGTTTTATTTTAGCTTCTAAATCTTTAAAGTTAGAATCTCTTTCTAATATATTTAAATTATCTATATTAAACGATTCTACACCAATTGATATTCTATTAACTCCACCAGCACATAAATCATCTAATAAGTATTCATCTATATCATTTGGATTACATTCAAATGTATATTCACATTCTGGAGATCTTTTAAATATTTCTAATATTCTAAATAATTTAACTCTTTCTTTTTTAGTTAAACATGAAGGAGTTCCTCCTCCAATATAAATAGTTTCAATTCTTTCTCCTTCATAGTTATTTAATATTTCATCTTTTAAAGCTTCTAGATAATCATCAACAAAAGTGTCTATATGAAGCACTTTGCAGAAATCACAATAAGCACAAATTCTACTACAAAAAGGAATATGTATATAAACACTTTTCATTTACTATCACCCTATACTAAAATTATATATAAAAGTAAAGAAAAAAACAATATAATTTTCTTTTTTACGCTAATTTAACAAATAAAAAAAGAATAGTTTTATCTATTCTTTTTTATTTTGAAGAAACCATATAGAAATATGTATCTTCTGAATCATGATAACAAATTTCGAATTCACCATTATTCATATTGTTATATATAGATTGAACACCTTCTAATTTAGATCTTTTATCTAAATCATTTTTATTTCCAAATACTCCATATAAAATATCTTTTCCTAAATTATGTATCATAGAAAATCTATCTAATTGATTTCTAGATGATAAGTTATATGACATAAATGAATCATAGTCATCTATTGAAAATAATTGTCCATTGTGTAATATTTTTATTTCTTTTTTAGCTATTTTAACTCTTCTTTTAGAAATATGTAATGCTGAAGCATTTTCAGTTATTAATCTTTCTTTTAAGTTATTAGCTCCAGTTCTTACTAGAATAGAATCAAATGGACCTTTATCTAATTCAGCAATATTAGAATCTTTAAAAGAATATCCTCTTGATTCTAGAAAATCGATATAAGCATTTAGATCACAACTATATTGAACTAACCATTCTCTAAAATGTTTATCATAAACATCCTTACAATTAGCACCAGTTGCTCTATTATATTGTTTTAATAAATCTTCATAAATAATCATGTCAAAACCCCTTTAATTTATTCAATAATAAAAGCATAACCCCTAAAAACAGTGTATATACTATCATATTTGTAGGAATTATGCAATTATATTTATTAAGATTTATCAGTTTTTAGTACAGCTAAGAAGGCTTCTGGAGGTAATTCTACTCTACCAATAGTTTTCATCTTCTTTTTACCTTCTTTTTGCTTCTCTAATAACTTTCTTTTACGAGATATATCTCCACCATAACATTTAGCTAATACATTTTTTCTCATTTGAGAAATTGTTTCTCTAGCTATTACTTTATTACCAATACTTGCTTGAAGTGGAACTATAAATAATTGTCTAGGAATGATTTGTTTTAAATCTCCAACAATCTTTTTTCCTCTTTCATATGCAAAGTCTTTATGAACTATCATTGATAATGCATCTACTGTTTCACCATTTATTAAGATATCCATTTTTACTAAATCTTGAGCTTGATATCCAATAAATTCATAATCAAATGATGCATAACCTTTTGTGCTAGATTTTAATCTATCAAAGAAATCATATACTATTTCAGATAGAGGTAAGTCATAATGAATATTAACTCTTTGAGAATTAATATACTCAATTGATTTATATATACCTCTTTTATCTTGACATAGTTCCATAATAGCTCCAATGTATTCAGATGGTACAAATATATTAGTTGAGATAAATGGTTCTCTAATCTCTTTAATTTGTGTTCTATCAGGCATTTTAGAAGGACTATCAACGATAATTTCTTCTCCGCTATTTAATGTTACTTCATATATAACAGATGGTGATGTTGCAATTATATCTAAATCAAATTCTCTTCTAATTCTTTCTTCTATTACATCCATATGTAATAAACCTAAGAAACCACATCTAAATCCAAATCCTAACGCTTCAGAAGTTTCAGGTTCAAATGATAATGATGCATCATTTAATTTTAACTTTTCTAAAGCTTCTTTTAATGCTTCAAATTTATTAGGTTCTATTGGAAATAATCCTGAATAAACCATTGGTTTCATAGGTTGGTAACCAGGTAATGGTTCAGTTGCTTTTGCTCTTAAAGTAGTAATAGTATCACCAACTTTAATAGTTTCAATTGTTTTAATTGAAGCATCTACCCAACCAACTTGTCCTGATACTAACTTGTCCAAACTCTTTCTCTTTGGAGTATTAACACCAATATCAACTATTTGATAGTCTTTGTTAGTTGCCATTAATTTAATGGTATCGCCTTTTCTTATTTCACCTTCAAATAATCTGATTGAAGCAATAACACCACGATATGGATCAAAGTATGAGTCAAATATCATTGCTTTAGTTTTATCTCCTGCATCTTCTTTTGGAGGATTAATTCTTTCTACTATAGCATCTAATATTTCTTTAACTCCTTCACCTGTTTTAGCAGAACATTTTAATACTTCATCTTCTTTGAATCCTAATACATTTACTAATTCATCCATTCTTTTAGGAATATCTGCATTTGGTAAATCTATTTTATTAATTACAGGTATTATAGTTAAATCGTTTGATAATGCTAAATAAAAGTTAGCAAGTGTTTGAGCTTCAATACCTTGAGCAGCATCTACAATAAGAATTGCTCCTTCACATGCAGCTAAACTACGAGATACTTCATAAGAAAAGTCAACATGTCCTGGAGTATCTATTAAATGTAATTGGTATTCTTCATCATTATATTTGTATGTTAATTCAACAGCATTTAATTTAATAGTAATACCACGTTCTCTTTCAAGATCCATTGAATCTAATAATTGATCTTGCATATCATGTGAATCAACAGCTCCAGTTAGTTCTAGTATTCTATCTGCTAGTGTACTTTTACCATGATCTATATGAGCAATAATACTAAAATTTCTTATATGTTTTTTGTCCATATATTATTCACCACATCTTTTTATTAACTTTTTTAATAAATTAATTTCTTTATTTAATCTATATTTTAAAATCCATTTATTAGTAGGTATGAAATTCTTTATTTTGATACATTGATTTAATTCAAAGTTAAGATATGCTTTATCATGTATTAATATTGGACCATATCTCAATTCATTCTTTGAATATTTTTCATTTCCTTTTTCAAATACTATAATTATATAGTTTTTACCCATATCTACTAAATATTCTTCATTTACTATTTTATATCCTAATTTAACAACTTCAGTACGAAGTTCAGTGTGATCATTATTTGATTGAATAATTAATTTATTTATATTTTTTAAATATTCATTTTTTAAAATATCTAAAATAGTAGTTGTACCCATTCCAGAAATTAAAACTGTATTTATATCATCTTTATCAGATAATACTTCCATACCATTTCCTAAACGAGTTTCTATTTTTTTAGATAGTTTTTCTTTTTTAATATTAGCAATACCAGCATTTAATGCTCCTTCATGAACATCAGATACTAATACTTTATCTAATATTTTATTTTTAATTAAATAAATATCTAATAATGCATGATCACATCCTATATCTATAATTTTATCTTCTTTAGATACATAAGATGCAATTCTTTTTAATCTATTACTAATCATATAATCACCACTTTTAATAGGAAAAAGAGAAAAGTAATCTTTTCTCTTATTAATCCATCATGAAATCTTTTAATTTTTTAGCTCTTGATGGATGTCTTAATTTTCTTAAAGCCTTAGCTTCAATTTGTCTAATACGTTCACGAGTAACGTTGAATCTCTTACCTACTTCTTCAAGAGTATATGAAGTACCATCAATTAATCCAAATCTTAATTCAAGTACTTGTTGTTCTCTTGGTTGTAATGTAGATAATACAGATTTAATTTCTTCTTTAAGAATTTCATTAGTTGCATATTCTTCTGGAGATAAAGAAGATTCATCTTTAATGAAATCTCCTAAATGTGAATCATCTTCTTCACCAATTGGAGTTTCTAATGAAACTGGATCTTGAGAAATCTTCATAACTTCTCTAACTCTATCTACTGAAATACCCATTTTCTTAGCTATTTCTTCATCAGTTGGTTCACGGTTTAATTCAAGAGTCATTTGTCTTTGAATTCTAGCCATCTTATTGATTGTTTCAACCATATGAA
>CAMOID010000043.1 GCA_946615975.1 uncultured Caryophanales bacterium | reverse complement strand
TCAAATTCTAATGTCATATTTTTATTAACATTTAAATCTATATTTAGATATTTATCATATTCTAAACCTATTCTAGATTTAAAATTATCTTTAATAGAAGAAGTATATTCTCCATCTATTTTATAATTATCAAATGAATCAAATGATATATCAGGTATATCTACTTTAATATCATTTATTTTAAAATTATTAGTAGTTCTAACTGGAGTACTATTTAATATTCTTTCCATATTATCCTATACTCCCTTCTAATTCTAAGTTGATAAGTCTATTCATTTCAACAGCATATTCAACTGGGAATGCTTTTGCAATAGGTTCAGCAAATCCTCTTACTATTAAAGCTTTTGCTTCTACTTCAGACATACCTCTAGACATTAAGTAGAAAATTGCTTTTTCAGATATTTTACCAATTGATGCTTCATGTGAAAATACACAGTCTGATGTTTCTATATTATTAACTGGTATAGTATCGCTTCTAGATTCTGAATCCATCATTAATGATTCACATGATAATGCTAATTTAGAATTCTTAGCATTTTTCTTAACCCAAGAATAACTTCTAAATAAACATATACCTCCATCTTTAGAAATAGATTTAGCATTTACTACTGTCTTAGTATTAGGAGCATTATGAATAACTTTAAAACCTGTATCTAAGTTTTGTCCCTTACCAGCAAAAGAGATATTAGTAAATTCACATTTAGCATTTCTTCCATTTAAAACACTTAATGGATATAACATAGATACTTTAGAACCAAATGAACCCATGATCCATTCAATAGTTCCATTTTCTTCTACATAACATTTTTTAGTATTTAAATTTAACATATTTTTAGACCAATTTTCTATTGTACTAAATCTAAGATAAGCATTATTTTTAACAAATAATTCTACACATCCAGCATGTAAATTTAATTCATTATAACCAGGTGCAGAACATCCTTCAATAAATTCTAAAGATGCAGAATCTTCAACTATTATTAATGTATGTTCAAATTGTCCAGCACCTTTTTCGTTTAATCTAAAATATGATTGTAATGGTTGATCTAATTTAACACCTTTAGGTATATAAACAAATGAACCACCTGAAAATAAAGCATAATGTAATGCAATATATTTATGATCATTTAATGGTACTGCTTTAGTAAAATATTCTTTTACTAATTCAGGATATTCTTGTATAGCTACATCAAAGTTAGTATATATAACTCCTAACTCTTTCATCTTTTCAGTTAGATTATGATATATCATTTCTGAATCAAATTGAGCTCCTACTCCTGCTAATGATTTCTTTTCATCTTCAGGTATACCTAATTTATCAAATACTTCTTTTATATCATCAGGTACATCTTCCCAACTTCTATTTTCTCCTGTATTTGGTTTAACATAAGTTAATAATTCATCTATATTTAAATAACTAATATCAGGTCCCCAATCAGGATCTTCCATTTTATTATATAAATCTAATGCTTTTAATCTTATATCTAATACCCAATCAGGTTCATTTTTTTCTTTAGATATATTTCTAACTATTTCTTCTGATAAACCTAATATTTTTTTAGCAGATTCCGCTTCACTTTTAATATTGTAAATATTTCTAGTGCCATTATCTACATATTCATCTATATTAGTTTTCATGATTATCTCCTAGATATTTTTTATATCCATTTTGATCAATATAATTAGCTAAAGATATATCTCCTGTTTCAACGATTTTACCATTTACTAATACATGTACTTTATCTATTTTTAATCCTTCTAACATTTTAGTACTATGTGTAATAATTAATACAGCATTATTATCATTTTTATAAAGGCTTATACCTTTAACAACTGTTTTAATCGCATCAACATCTAATCCCGAATCTGTTTCATCTAATATAACTAATTTAGGATTATAAGTTAACATTTGTAATATTTCATTTTTCTTTTTTTCTCCACCAGAGAAACCTACATTAAAATCTCTATTTAAATATGATTTATTCATATCTAATTTATTCATGTTATCACTTATCTCTTTAGATAATTCAACAATTGATTGTTTTTCACCTGTAATAGATTTTTTAGTACTCTTTAAGAAATGAGCTAAAGTAATACCAGGTATTTCTTCAGGAGTTTGAAAAGACATGAATATACCTAATTTAGCTATTTCATTTGTTCTCATATTAGTAATATCTTTTCCTTCAAATTCTATATTACCTTGAGTAACTATATATCTTGGATTATTTAAAATAGTATTAGCTAAAGTAGATTTACCTGATCCATTTGGACCCATGATAACATGTATTTCACCTGGATTTATTTCTAAGTTTAATCCATTTAATATTTTTTTATCATTGTCATCTTCTGCTATTGTATATAAATTATTAATCTTTAACATATTATTTATCCTCCATCAAATCTTCTAATGTTTTATTATCTAAAAAATTATTAATAGTGTCATCTAATTCTTTCCACATACCTATAGACTTACACATACTTTTTCTATTACAAGTATTACTTGTAATACATTCAACAGGAGCTAAACTTCCTTCTGATGCTTCTAGTATTTCAAGTATTGTATAATCTTTAGGTTCTCTCTTTAATTTATATCCTCCATCACTTCCACGTGAAGTAATAAAGAAATCTTTATCTTTTAAACTAGGAATTATTTTTTCTAAATACTTTAACGATAATTCTTCTTCATTTGCAATTTCATTTAATCTTACAAATCTATCTTCATGATACTTATTAGCTAAGTTTTCCATGATTATTAAAGCATATCTTCCCTTAGTTGATATTCTCATATAAATCACCTGTATTTATATTTTACTACCAAGTTGGTAGGAAAACAAGAAAAAGAAAAAAGATATTATTTCTTAATATCTTTTTTGGGTCTTATTTTTAACATTACTACTTTTTCTTTAGGAATAAAGAAATATTCTTTTAATGGTTCAGGATCAATTCCTAATTTAATTAAATCAGGTTTCATATCATCCATTGCTTTATCTATATCAATAAGATAACCTTTCTTCATATGTGATATAGAATATGAAAATATAGCTTTATCTAAATTATTTTTTAAATCAAAGGCATATAAACCTTCAGAAATATTAATATATTTTCTTATTAAACCTATAACATATGCATTATTAGAAGGATAAAATATTTTATTTGTTTTTAAGTATATTAATATTTCATCTAGTATATTTATACATTCACTATAAGCATCTAATATATAATTAAAAACTACTGCATCTAGAAAACCACCATCAAATAATTCTAAACCTACTTTATAATATTCATGTAATATTTCACTTAATTTATTATTAAACATAATTGATACATTATGCATTCCATTAGCACCATGTGCAGCAAATAATGGTTTTATTGAATCAAGAGCTTTTCTAGTTTCTTGATCTTGAATAATTAAATCATTTCTAATTTTAGCTAGTTTTTCTTTTTCACTTTTTGAAGACATATATAATCCCTTCTCTCACAGTTTTTATATTCTATCAAAAAAAAGAAATTAGTACAAATTATCTGTAATAAATGTACTAATTCCTTTATTAATAAGTTTATCTTTTTCACTTTGTTTATTAACAGTATAAACTACCGTAATAAAATTTTTATTAACTAATCTTTTTACTTCATCATCAGTAAAAAATCTTTTATTAAATAAAATAACACTAAAATTATATTTATATGCATCTCTTAATGTTTCATTAATCATAGGATATCCTTTATATAAAGATAATACTAAATTTTCTTCTTTAAAATTATACAATTTCATCATTTGGTCTTTTTGTTTAGGATAATATAATTGAAATATTAATCTATCTATATAATCTTTAGGAATATTATTAATCATATATTGAGCTATATCAACAATAGTTTTATCTGTATGTTGCTCTACTTTAGTATCTACCATGATATATAAATTATTATTTTGTTCCATATAATTTATAACATCATTAAAATCAATTGTAGTATATCCATCTATATTATAATTCATATATTCATCATATGAAGGAATATAATCAAATCCTTTATCTCTATATAAATGAGAACATACTAATTTATTATCACTTGTATAATCAAAATCTAATTCAATTACTCTTATTTCATCATCAACAGTAGACATTAAATAATTATCTACAGCTTCTTTTGAATTAGTATGATCAAGTCCATTATAAATACCACCTGCATGAGCAATCATATTTGTTTTACTATACCATGCATCTTCTTTTCTAACTATATTGGGTAATTTAGTTTCATCGAAATATTCATCTCTATATGGTCTTAGATCAACAATAACATATACTATAGAAACTAAGATAATTGCAATAGCACATATAATAACTCTCTTCTTCATATCTTTATACCTCGTTATTTATAATAACATATAAACAATAAAAAAAGAACTATTTAAGTTCTTCTAATTCTTTCTTTAGTTTAATACAATTACTTTCATCTAATTGTTTACTTCTAGTAATATCATAATTATTAAATTTAAATAGTTTATCTTGATACATATAATAAATATTATCCATATTATAGAAATCTTTTCTAATAAGATCATAATAAACCATACTTATTTGAGTTCTACAATCATCAACAGCTAATAAGCCTCCTGAGAAAACTATTACATTATTAGATACAGGTTGATGATACTTTTGTAAATAAGCTAAGGTATATAAATCTTGATCTGAATATCTAGTAGTTTTTGTTTTAATTACATGATATTCATCTGTAATACCATATGAAGGATGTGTATGAAAATGAATTACAACATTATAAGGATTATGATTAACTTCAGATCTTTCAGTTAATAATTTCTTTTCTTGCAAGTTTCTATTTGTAACATGAACTGCTGCATCTGCAAATTCTCCTTGACCTAATTCAAAATCACTGAAAAAGTCTTCAACATAAATAGTATTACCTTTCATTCTTCCATAAAAGAATGTTCCACATTCTGTTAAAGTAGATCTTGTTTTATTATTAAATTCAATTAACTTTTTAAAACATTTTTCATTAAATACTACACTTACATAACATTTACCCATATTAGTAGTATGATCTATTCTTGCATCTCTTAATTCATCATTAGAAATAACTTTTGTTTTTAACATATTATTAATTTCTTTTAATGCTTGAATTGCAATTTCACCTTTCATATTATCCCCTTCTTTATTGGGTGATATACTATCATTTTTTTATTTGAGTGTCAAAAAAAAGAAAGGCTTATTTAAGCCTTTCTATTAATTATTTTTAAAAGTTTTCTT
>CAMOID010000042.1 GCA_946615975.1 uncultured Caryophanales bacterium | reverse complement strand
GTACAAAAAAAACAAGCATAAAGCTTGTTAATTTCTAATGGTGCGGGTAACAGGAGTTGAACCTGCACGTCTGGGACACTAGATCCTAAGTCTAGCGCGTCTGCCAATTCCGCCATACCCGCAAAAAAAATAAATGGTGGATCTTGTAGGACTCGAACCTACGACCGCCCGGTTATGAGCCGGATGCTCTAACCAACTGAGCTAAAGATCCATATGCCATTGCCTTTTAAATATAGCATAAATTAGAAAATGGTGCAATAACTTTTAAAAAAAATGACATTTTTATAGCAAAAATTATTGTTAAACAATAAAAATAAGTGCTTTTTTCTTTATATATATGTTTCTTAATTTGACAAGAAGGAAAAAAGTGCTATAATAAGACCCATCTTTTAAGGGGGAAAGGGATTTATGAAAAGATTAAGAAATTTTATTATGACAACATTGATGATTATCGTTGTAGCATTCTTTGGTATCTTAAAAGTAGACGCTGCTACTGTACCAGAAAAAGTTACTACAGATAACTACAGATTAATTAACTATATTAATACTAAGACTTCTGATGGTAAACCAAAAACTTATGACATCATCATGAAGACAGTAAATAATAATAGTTATTATGTCTATTGTATGGACTTAGATGCAACTTATGGATCTAACGTTACATTCAACAGAGCTGGAAATGCTGATCCTGGATATATTTATATCTTAAATCACATTCCAAATACTGGTGATAAAGATAAAGACTTCTATATCACACAAATGGCTGTTTGGTATTATGGTGACTATCTAAACCAAAACAACTTTAATGTACCAGCAGACGTTAAAAAATTCGTATTATATCATGCTTCAGATGAAATGAAGAATGATGTACATCATGATTTATGTAAAAAAATCATGGACTTAGTTTATGGTGCTAAAGCATTCAAAGCTAACTATAAAGTAAGAGAACACAAATTAGCTATCAGCGAAGCTAAAGTAAGTTTCACAAAAGAAGCTGACTACTATGTTTCATCAGAAATTGCTATTACAGCAACTAATGTTGAAAAATTAAAATATGCCTTAACTGGTACTCCAGAAGGATCTAAAATCGTTAAAGGAGCTAACGGTGGTGTAGTTATTAAAATACCTACAGCTGCTATTCCAGAAGGTAAAAAATTAACTTTCACAATGGAAGTTAAAGGATCTTATACAGATGAAAATCCAATTTACTACTATCATAGTAGCAAATACCAAAGATTATTATTTGGTAAGACAATCGTACAAAACGTTGAATTAAAAGATACTATTACATTATCTATTTCAAACGTTACACAAAGATATAATGTAAAAATCAGTAAAACAGACATTACTCAATCTAAAGAAGTACCTGGTGCTACTTTAGTAGTTAAAGATGAAAAAGGTAATGTTATTGAAACTTGGGTTTCAACTACTGAAGTTCATAAAATAGTATTAACTCCTGGTAAATATAGTTTAACTGAAACTATTGCACCAGAAGGATACAAATTATCAAAAACTACTATTGAATTCTTATTAGATGCAAATGGTGGATTATTTGTTAAAGATACTAAAGGTACTTATGTATCTGTAGATAAAGTATCTATGATTAATGAATTAAAAGATTCAGTTTCTATTATCAAAAGAGATTCTAAATCTGGTAAAGCATTAGCTGGAGCAGTATTAGTAATCAAAGATGCTAATGGAAATAAAGTATCAGAATTTACAACAACTGAAGGATATTATTCAATCGTATTAAACGCTGGACAATATTCAGTATCAGAAGTTTCTGCACCAAGCGGCTATGTATTAAGCTCAGAAGTTATCTACTTTGAATTAACAAGTGATGGAATTTTAAAAGTTAAGAATAATAAAGGGGAATATGTAGAAAGTGCTGTTATAACATTCTATAACACACCTAAAGATAATGTTGAAGTAGTTGTTCCAAATACTGGAGCTAACAACTATGGAATCTTAATTGCAGGTGTTGCACTTATTCTTGGTGGTATAGCTTATGCTAGAAAGACTATCAAAGAATGCTAAGATAACCCTTAGCATTCTTTTCTGTTTTATAGGTATATTTTTATTAACATTCACATACTTTGATACTGCAAAGAAAAAAGTATTTGATAATGAAAATAAAAAATATATAGAACAAACAGTTATTGTTAATGATCTAATTCAAACAATAGATGTTGAAGAACACGAAAGAAAACCCATCAATTATGATGCTAAAGGTAGATATGATTATATTGGTTATTTATCAGTACCTGATGTAAATATTAATCGTGGTTTTGTATCATTAACAAATCCATATAACCATGTAGACTACAATATAATGCTTATAGAAGGAACTGATATGCCAGATAAGAAAAATGGTAATGTAATCATTGCTGGTCATAATGGACACAGTTCATTCTCATACTTCAATGAATTACATAACTTAAATTTAGGAGCTTCTGCAATAGTAGACTACAATAATAAAAAATATACATATAAATTAGTAGATGTATATAATGTTCCTAAAGTTGGAACAGTAAATATTAAAAGAAATATGGATGTAAGTGTATTAACACTTATAACATGTACATATAGAAGTAATACAGAACAAACAGTATTTATATTTGAACTATCAAATGTTGAATAATAAAAGGGGGATTTAACATGGAAGAGTTAACTATATTAGAAATATTAAGTAATTCTATAAAAACATTACTTTCATCCAAAGTCTTTATTCTTGTCATATTAGAATTATTAATTTTAGGATTATACTTAATATTTAATAAATTAATTAAAAAGAACTATATTAAGACATCAACTATTTTTGCTGCTGTTATAGTATTTGGTTTATATATATCAAATTATATTAGTACATTAATAGTATTCTTAAATAATGTTACTATTAATTTAATGGAATTAATCTATTTTCCAACAACATTAGAATTTACTTCAGTTATGGCTTTATCATTTATGATCATGGTTATTACACTTGGTAATAAAAATAGTAAACCAATAATTAAAGTAATTAATGTTGCATTACCAATGATTATTTCATTCTTATTCTTAGGAATAATAGAATTTACAAATGTAAATCATATTGCGTTTGATGAATTTAGTGTATTTACTAATCCAGTATTAATGAGTTTACATGAATTAGCTATGGGATCATTTGTAGCATGGATATTAGGTTTAATAATCTATAAAGTAGACGTATTTGTACTAAGTAAATTACCAAGTGAAGTAAAAGTTGATAAAAAGGAAGAAATTTCAAAAACAAAATTAGTAAATGTACAAATCCCAGCTGAGATGAAATATAATACTGTTGGTCTTGAAGATGTATATGAAATTAATAATATAGATAAAGTTAAGGATTTACTAAAAGCTGACGAATCTGAATTAAATGATGATTTAGATGATCTAGAATTACCAAAACTTAAAACTGTATAATAAATAAAAGGAAGTGTCTACTTCCTTTTTATTTTGCTTTTTTTGTGGTATTCTATAAATATAATAGGAGGGTAGTTATGAACAATGAAGTAAATAACAATCAAGTTCAAAATCAAGCAACATTAGAACCTGTTAATATTGAAACACTTGAACAACCTAATGTTGAACAACCTAAAAATTATGATCAACAAGTAAATGAATTAATAAACTCTGTAACTATGGCTGATTTAGTAGATCCTAATGCTAAAAGTAAAAAAAGTAAAAAAGGATTACTAATTGGTGTAGTAGGAGGTATATGTGTTCTAGGACTAGTATTTGTAGTTTTACTAAGTACAGGAACTCTTTCTAGTTTAGGACAAAATACTACAAGTGAATTAGATGTATTTAAAACAGAGACAACATCTAAAGCAGCACAAAATAGTAAAGATGTAGGTATATTTAAAAGAGATGGAAATAGTTATACTATAGATACATCTGATGCTAAAAATGGAGTAACTATAAAATACTATTTAACTACTCAAATAACTTTATATATTAAATATGCAGATGACTATGAAGAAACTGGTAAATTCACAGTTAATATTAATAGTTCATCATATAATATTGAACAAGAAAAAATGGGTACTATAGTATTAAATGTAAGTACTGATTATGTGGTATACTCAAACTCCGAATATGAAGAACAAATAGTATTATCTAAAAATGGATTACCATTAGAAGAAGATCCTCAAGTTGATCCAAGTCAAGTTGAAGTAACTACAACAACAACTACAACAACAAGAGCAACAGTTATTAAAACATTTAATTTTGAAAATACAACTGATGCTCAAGGAAGAACAACATCAGTATTAAGTGAATATGATGAAAGTAATACTGAAATAGATTATGTATGGCTTGATGAAGATGGAGAATACCATATAGTTGCAATTGGATCAGAAGAAAGTAGAAGAGTACATCCAGAATTATATACAACAACAGAACCTACAACAAATTAAAAGAAGGATTAAATCCTTCTTTTTTTATTCATTATTTTCTACAGCTTCAGTTGTAGTTTCTTCAGTTGTTGTTTCTTCCTCATGTTCTTCAACTATAGTTTCATCAATACCAACAGGTTTTGATTCGATTAATTTAGCATGAATAACAATCTTTGTTGTATTACTTGCACATGTAGACAAAGTTAATATTTTATCTCCAGGATTAACATCAACACCAAAGTTTGTAATACTTCTTCCTTTAATTAAATTGATGAAATTTTGATATGCTTCATCATTATCAAAATCTGAATCAAGATAATCAGTAGTAGTTTTAATTTTATATATTGAGAATACTTGCCACTTCATATTAGCATATGGAGTATTAAATGTTATTATTCTATTTTGTTCTTTGTTATACCATTTAGGATATAATGCATTAACTAATGTACCAAACATAATACCAGCATTTATATTATGACCATATATTATAGTATTTGCACTTAAGTCTTTATTACTATTTCTATAGTCCATATAAATCCAACCCATAGAATTCTTTTTCTTATTAAAATCATGATTTAAATAATAATTATTATCAGTTGCTTGAACAATAGGATAGTTAACTCTAGTATTATTAATTTGTATCCATCCAACTGTTTGATCATTCTTTTTCAATAATTCATCAAATACTTGAGTGTAGTTAGTATAGTAAGCAGAAGTACCGCCACCACCATAACGTTTAGTAGTTGTAGTAACAGATGCATTTGGATCTATTATATCTACATCATTTTTATTATCATCAATTGTTAATGTACTATTTCTATCAAATAAATCAGATAATTCATTTAATTGATCAGCAATACTTAATTTATCTTTATATTGTTTATAAGTATTAATACCTATACATATACCACTTATTAATACAACAATAATAATAATAGTACTAATAAATTTATAATTTAATTCAGTAAAGAAATATTTTCTTTTATATTCTTTTGAATAATTAATTTT
>CAMOID010000041.1 GCA_946615975.1 uncultured Caryophanales bacterium | reverse complement strand
ACTATTGTACCTCCACCATCTCCACCATCAGGTCCTAAATCAATAATATAATCTGCTACTTTAATTACATCTAGATTATGTTCAATAACTATTACTGTATCTCCATTATCAACAATACGTTGTAAGATAACTAATAGTTTCTTAATATCATCTGTATGTAATCCAGTAGTTGGTTCATCTAATATAAATACAGATTTACCTGTTGCTTTCTTTTGTAATTCTTTTGCAAGTTTAACTCTACCTGCTTCACCACCTGAAAGTGTTGGAGCACTTTGACCGAGTTTAATATATCCTAAACCTACATCAGCTAATACTTGTAATTTATCTCTAACCTTTTTATGAGCACTGAAGAATTCTAATGCTTCATTTACTCTCATATTTAAGACATCATTTATATTCTTACCTTTAAATCTTATATCTAATGTTTCAGAGTTAAATCTAGTTCCATGACATACATCACATGGTACATATACATCTGGTAAGAAATGCATTTCTATTTTCTTAACTCCATCTCCCCAACAAGCTTCACATCTTCCACCTTTAACATTGAATGAGAATCTACCTTTGTCATATCCTCTCATCTTTGCTTCTTTTGTAGATGCAAATACATCTCTTATATCATCAAATACTCCTGTATATGTTGCAGGATTTGATCTTGGAGTTCTACCTATTGGATCTTGAGTTATTTGTATAACTTTATCTACGTTTTCTAATCCATCAATTGATTTATGTTTACCAACATGAACTTTTGATTTATAAACACTTTGTTGTAATGCTGTACATAATATTTGATTAACTAATGAAGATTTACCTGATCCTGATACACCAGTTACACATGTTAATGTTCCTAATGGGAATTTAACATTAATCTTCTTTAAGTTATTTTCTTCTGCACCTTTTATTGTAATAAATTGTTTATTACCTTTTCTTCTCTTTTTAGGTATTTCTATTTTTAATTTACCTGATAAATATTGACCAGTTAATGATTTTTCATTTTTCATTACTTCTTCTGGAGTACCTGCAGCTACTACATAACCACCTTCATCTCCAGCACCTGGACCAATATCAATTAAGTAATCACATGCTCTCATTGTATCTTCATCATGTTCAACAACAATAAGTGTGTTACCTAAATCTCTCATCTTCTTTAATGAATCAATTAATCTATCATTATCTTTTTGATGAAGACCAATTGATGGTTCATCAAGAACATATAGTACTCCTGTTAATGAAGAACCTATTTGAGTAGCTAGTCTAATTCTTTGAGCTTCACCACCTGAAAGTGTTCCTGCTTCTCTAGCTAATGTTAAATAATTTAAACCAACTCTATCTAGGAATTCTAATCTAGATTTAATTTCTTTAACTAATAATCCAGATATCTCTAATTCAGTTTTATTTAATTTTATTCCTTCAAAGAACTTTAATAAATCTTTAATAGACATTGTACATAAATCATATATACTCTTCTTGTTAATAAGTATATTTAATATATCATCTTTTAATCTAGATCCATGACATACATGACATGTATCTTCAGCCATGAAATTATCTATCCATTCTCTTATCCAAGAAGATTGAGTTTCCATATATCTTCTTTCTAGATTAGATACTATACCTTCATATGTACCTAATTGGATTCTAGAACCACCTGCTCTTGAACCAAAATTGAATTCATATATTTTATTTGATCCATATAAAATCATATCTAGTTCTTCTTTAGTAAAATCCTTTAATGCTTTATTAATATCAATATTTTCATACTTACATAAAGTATTTAATTTAATAGTATCAATAGAATCATTTTCATTTTCATGTCTACCAAATGATTTAGCTTTTCCATACTTAAATGATGCTATACCACCTTCTGGAATTGATAAATTCCAATCTGGTATTAATAGATTTAAATCTATATGTTTTGTTTTACCTAATCCCTTACATACAGGACATGCACCATATGGAGCATTGAATGAGAATATTCTTGGTTCTAACTCTGGTAAACTAAAATCACATTCAGGACATGCATAGTTTTCAGACATGATAATTTCTTTATCACCTATTACATTTATAACTACTTTTCCTTTAGATAATTTAGTTGCTGTTTCAATAGCTTCAAATAATCTAGATCTAATATCTTCTTTAATCACTATTCTATCTATTACTACATCTATATTATCTTTTTTGTTTTTCTCTAATTCTATTTCTTCAGCTAAATCATAGGTAGTACCATTTACTCTAACTCTTGAATAACCATCTTTTCTTAATTCATCAAATAAATCTTTATGTGTACCTTTTTCTCCATGTACTATTGGAGATAATACTTCTAATTTAGTACCAACTTCATATTCAAGTATTTTATTAACCATTTCTTCTACAGATTGAGAAGTAATTGGTTTATGATGAGTTGGACAATAAGGTATACCAATTCTTGCAAATAATAAACCTAAATAATTATATATTTCAGTTACTGTACCAACTGTAGATCTTGGATTATTATTTGTAGTCTTTTGATCTATTGATATTGAAGGAGATAATCCTTCAATAGAATCTACATCTGGTTTAGATTCACCACCTAAAAATTGTCTAGCATATGCACTTAAAGATTCTATGTATCTTCTTTCACCTTCAGCATAAATTGTATCAAATGCTAATGAAGATTTTCCTGAACCTGATACACCAGTCATAACTACCATTTTGTTTTTAGGTATTTCTATATCTATATTCTTTAAGTTATTTTCTCTTGCACCTTTAACTATAATTTTATCCATAGTACCACCTACTAACTAGATGTATTATACATATAGATTTAAAAATATTCAATCAAATAAAAAAGAAGATTATATCTTACATTTTGTTTTTTTAAATATTTTTAAAAATACCTAATGATTATAATTGAATTGCAATTCTGTAAGTGTTAAAATATAAGCAATTTAAGGGGATTTAATATGGGAAAGTACAACGAGTGGAACAGACAACAATTATTAAAGTATTATAATGATGCAATTCAATTATGGATTGATTCAAATAATACAGATGAAGTCGCTCTTAGAACCATTGCCACTCTTGATAAATTAATCAAAGGCCCAACCCCTCCTTTTATATCTCCTGAATCAGTTCAAGCTAAAATATATCAAGATAGAATGTTCTTATTAAAAGATCAAAAATTTATTAAAGACATTGAAGAATTTCATAAATTACAACATACATTAAAAAGTAAAAGAAAATTAATTCTTGATGAAAAGGATATATCTAATTCTTTATTATTATCTGTTACTCATGATTTTTATAATTCTTTAGATCAAGATATAGCAAAACATTTTAATAAACTATTTAAAGATAGAAGAGAAAATTTAAAGTTTACTGATAAACCATCTGAAAGTTATTTTCTTCCATCTTTTGGAACTGGTTATATAAACTTACAAAGAGATTACACTATCAGTGATTTTGTATTTTTAATACATGAATATGCACATTTAATTCAAGATAGAATTAAATATAGAGATAGTTTTTTGAATTATCCTTTTAATGAGATGTTACCTATTCTGATGGAAATGTTAGCATTAGATTTTATTGAAGAATCTTTTGAAGATTTTGAAGAAGATGCAAAAACAATAAAAATATCAAGAATGAAAACTAATTTAAAATATGCATCTGAAATATTAAAAGAATATCAATATATTCATGCTGTCGATACAACAAAAAGAACTAGAGATATGATTGCTGATATAGCAACCTCTACTAATCTATCAAAAAGAGATGCATATAAATTAATAAATATGTCTGCTGAACAAAAACTTACATATTTAATACCAACTATATTAGATATTGAATTATATTATTTATTCTATTTTGATCGTGATAGATGTATAGATTTAATATATAAATTAATTGGTGTAGATAATATAGATTATAGAAAATATATAAAAGACTCTGGTATAGTTTTAAATCAACATAGTAAACAATATATAAAAGAAATAAAAAGAGATATTAAATAATATCTCTTTTTTTATTTTCTTAGGAAATTTATTAATTCTTTAATTAAATATGAATAGTTTGATGAACCAACTAGTTCTTGTGCTAGTTCTATATTATCAGTAATAATATTATCAACATTCATATCTATCATATGTTGTATAGATGTTTCTTTATTAACTGTCCATCCATATATTTCTTTTCCAGAGTTATGAACTTTTGTAACTAACTTTTCATTTATGCTTGATGCTTCTACAGAGAATGCATCAGCATATTCAATCTTTGTTATATCTCCTAATGCTAAACTCATAACATATACTGTTTTAATAGATGAATCATATTCTTTTATATTTTTAAGAACATCATGTACTTGTGATGTTAATACACATCTATCTTTATAATTATATTTATTAATTAAATCTATTACATCTTTTTCAAATTCAACTTCTTCACCAGTTGGTTTTAATTCTATGTTTAATCTAATAGGTTTATCTATAACATATTTTAATACATCTTCTAGTAATGGTATTCTTTCATCTTTATATTTTTCATCAAAGAATGATCCAGCATCTAATTCTTTAATTTCATCATATGTCATTTCAATTATATTTTTATTTATACCTGTTACTCTTTTTAAATTTGCATCATGAGATACAACTATCTTTCTATCCTTAGTTTGTTGAACATCTAATTCTATCCAATCAGCTCCTAATTCATATGCACCTTTAAAAGCTGACATAGTATTTTCTGGATACTTCACTGATGCACCTCGATGAGCTGTTATCTCCATTTGTTTTACAAATTCAATATTCAAATTATATTTACCTGATACGACCAAATAAATTGTTGTTGATAACCCACCTATTATTAACAATATTATTCCTAATAAGAATAATTTAAATCTCAATGACCATTTCTTTTTAGGTTTAACTATTGATTTATAATCTATTGGTTTTATATCTTCTTCTAATATAACTTTATATCTATAATATGATCCTGATATAATTGCAAAGTTAATCGCATTAAATAATATAAATATTATAATTCCTACTATAGCAACTAATATTCCAATTATAGATATTACAACACTTTTAATTATTAAATGTGTTCCGATTAACTTACATAGATAATAAGTAATAAATATTATAGATAATACTAAAATGATAAATAATATAATTGCAATTAATTGATAAGAAAATATTCTTAACATACATTTAGTTTTCTTACTATATACTAAATTAATAGAAGATTTTCTAGCATCTTTAAATGACTTACCTTCTAATATCATATAGTTAAAAACAAATATCCATCTGAATGCTAATAATACTAAAAATATATATACTGCAAAATATAAAAAGAAAAATACTATATTTGAATTTATATAATCCATGATAAATTCAGGAATATTAATTGATGATATTACACCTGATGTAATACCTATATTTAAGAATGGTATTATAAATAACAAGAATACCATCAATAAAATATTTTTAGGTCTTATTATTTTCCAAGTTTTTATAATTGATATTTTAACTGCATCTTTTAAATTAATATGATATTCATGATATGATTCATCAAATATTACTATCATTGTACTAATATCAAATAAAGTAATTATAGATATAAATATTAATAACAATAATAATATAAATATAGTAATAGGATTT
>CAMOID010000040.1 GCA_946615975.1 uncultured Caryophanales bacterium | reverse complement strand
TATTCTTTTTCATAATATCACCTATCTATAATTAGATGCTATATCATCATTTTCAAAATAGTTAATTTTCATATTCTTTCTTAATCTATCTACTACTTGATCACAGTGAGCAGAAGCACTTTCAGTACCTCTCTTAAGAATATCAATAACTTCATCAATGTGTTCTTCATAATATTTACGTTTTTCTCTAACTGGAGCTAATTCTTCATTAAGAACTTCAAATAAGAATTTCTTAATTTTAACATCTCCTAAACCACCTTGTTGATATTTAGCTTTTAATTCATCTAAATCTTTAAATTCAGGTAAGAATTTTTCAAATGAATCTTCTTTAACAAAAGCATCTAAATATGTAAATACTGTATTACCTTCTACTTTACCAGGATCTTCAATTCTAATATGATTTGGATCAGTATACATACTCATAACTTTTTTCTTAATAGTTTCTTCATCATCAGCTAAATATATACAATTACCTAAAGACTTAGACATCTTAGCGTTTCCATCAGTTCCAGGTAATCTTCTACATGCTTCATTTTCAGGTAATACTGCTTTTGGTTCATATAATGTATCACCATAAATGTTATTTATACTTCTAACAATTTCTCTTGTTTGTTCAATCATTGGTAATTGATCATCACCTACTGGTATAACTGTTGCATCAAAGCCTGTTATATCAGCTGCTTGACTAATTGGATAAGTTAAGAATCCAACTGGAATTGATTCACCAAAGTTTCTCATCTTTAATTCTGATTTAATAGTTGGATTTCTTTCAAGTCTTGCAAGTGTTACTACATCCATGTAGAAACATGTAAGTTGATATAATCCTTTAACACCAGATTGGATGAATATTGTTACTTTAGATGGATCTATTCCTACTGATAAATAGTCTAATGCAACTTCAATTATATTTTGTCTAACTTTTTCAGGATTATCCCAGTTATCAGTTAAAGCTTGTACATCCGCAATCATGATATAAAATTTATCATAATCACCTTTATTTTGTAATTCTACTCTACTTCTTAAAGATCCAACATAATGTCCAATGTGTAATCTACCTGTTGGTCTATCTCCAGTTAATATAACTTTATCCATATTCAACATCTCTTTCTTGTATAATTATAACATAAAAAAATTAGGAAATATATTCCTAATTTAATTTAGATAATTCTTCGTAATGTTTATCAAATGATGCTAAGAAATCACTTATTTCAGATGGAAGTGTTAAATGACTAAAACTAATTCTAATAGTAGTAGTACTTCTTCTATCATCATGATACATTGCATCAACTGATGTACTAGGTTTACCACTTGAACAAGCTGTATTAGAAGAAACATATACTTCATCTTGTTCTAAAGCATGTATAAATGTTTCTGGTTTAATATTCATTAAACTAATATTTAAAATATGAGGTATACAGTATTTTGAACTATTTATTTTAATATTTGGATATTTAGATAAATGCTCAATTACTCTTTCTCTATATTTAATTATATCTTGTTCTTTTTTATCCATATCTTTAAGTGCTAATCTTAATGCTTTTGAGAATGCAACAATTAAAGGTAATGGTTTAGTACCAGGTTTTAAATCACCTTCATGTGGTCCATACATAAGTGGAGTTAATACTAAATTCTTGTTCTTATATAATATTCCTATTCCAGATGGACCATATATTTTTGTTCCACCTAATGTAGCTATATCAACATCATTTAATCTAACATTAACTTTCCCTATTGCTTGTGACATATCTGAATGTAATATTACATTTTCATTTTCTTTATGTATTACTTGTCTAATAGTTTTAAGAGGTTGTCTAACACCTGTTTCTGAATTAACAGCAGATACAGATACTAAGATAGTATCTTTAGTAACTTTTTCTCTTAAATCATCAAAGTCTATTACACCTTCATCAGTAACATTAACATAGTCAATGATAAAACCATTTTTTTCTAAATACTTACATATACCAAACATAGAAGGATGTTCCATCTTTGATATACATATTCTATTACCATATCTTTTATATGATTTAGCAACACCTATAAGTGCCATATTATTTGCTTCTGATGAACCACTTGTATATACAAATTCATCTTCACCTATACCAAGTAATTCAGCAACTTGTTTAGTAGCTGATTCTAATAGTTCTTTTGATTTAATACCAAAAGAATGTAAGCTATCAGGATTAGCAAAGTAATCTTCTGTAACTTTATTGTAACTATCTAGAACTTCAGGTAAAACAGGAGTTGCAGCAGCATAATCTAGATATACCATATTATCACCTACTAACTTTCTTCTTTATTATATTCTTCTAATAATCTATCTTGAATACCAGGTTCAATTACATTTATAGATCTTATTGCTTCTCTTAAGGAATCATTATATTCTCCTTTAAAGAAGTATCTTTCAGCACGATATAAACCATTGTCAATTTCTTTATTTAATGATCTATATCTATTTCCATATACTATAGCATTTTCTGCCATAGATGCACATTTAACTATATTAATAGAAGTATTATATAATTTCAATACTAAATCTCTTGCAGTATCTACTCTTACATTTAATGTTTTAATAGAAATAGGTTTCTTATCTAATTCTAATATCATATCTTGCATTGCTTGTGATGCTTCTTCTTTTTGTACATAATAATCTTTTGGAACAATTGGTAATTTAAATGTAGTCATATGTTCTGAAGATTGTTTATATATACTCTTAATTTCTATTAATTGTTCTCTTGCTCTTATTTCATCTTCTTTAAGAGATCCTAATCTTCTTAAAGTAAAATCTAATTTTTCTTCTGCTTTTTGTAATCTAGAATTAGTTATTTCCATATGATTATTAAGCTTAGAAAATTGAACTTCTTTACTTCTATAATCGGTCATTGTTTTTTCATATGCTTCTTCACATGATAAGATTTCAGTTTCTAATTCTCCAATTATTTTTACATCATCATCTGTTAAATCAAATGAATATTTAATATCTTGAATCTTAGAAGATAAATCTCCAACAATCTTTTTTAACTTCTTAGCTTTTAAAATAACTGTTCTTTTATAATCTTCAAATAATTTTTTAGATAATCTTTCTTTTTCAAAGTCTTGATATAACTTATCAAAGTAATCCATGATAGTACGTAATTCAAATATAGAATCTTCTAAGTTTAATACTTTTAATCTATCAAAAATATCTGCTACTTTTTTTTCAGATTCTGTAATATTATAATCTATCTTTAAATAATCTAAATTATATCCTTCTGATAACATCTTTTGTTGAATCTTTTTAACATCTGCTATCTTAGCAGGTATCATTGTTTCACCCATTAAGATAATAGAAGGAGATTCTTCAATAACCATCTTTAAGTTACCAATTGAATCATCTAATGCTTTAACTATTTTACCTACTTCTGAATAAACATTGTTTTCCATGGCCATTTCAAATGCTGAGAATAATTTATCAATATTTTCAAATTGTAAATCTATAGGTTTTTCAATCATTTTATATTCTGATTTATTACTATTATTATATTGTAAGAATATACTTCTATAATCAGCTTTTAATTTAGTAACTATTTCTCTATTCTTTTGTTCAGATAATGTTATTTCTTTAATATCATCTAATAGTTTAGATGCTTTAGATTTAGCTATATATATTTCAAATTCTATTCTAGCTAATTCATCATTTATATTCTTTTTATCTTTACCTTTTAATCTAGCTTCTACATCTATTAATTCATCAGTTATTTTAGGAACATCTGTATCTTTGATATCCTTAAATAATGATTTCCAATAATTATATTTATCTTCTAGTTCTTTATTATTTATTAATGCTTCTACTTTATTTAATTCTGCTAAGATAGAACCAGATATAATTAAATTCTTATCTCTTTCTAATTGTGTTAGTGTATCTTCATATTGTTTATTTATATTTCTAATTGTTAGTACAACTAAAACAATTACAACAATTATTGCAATAATTAAATATAATACAGTTAATAAACTTGCTAAAGCTGCACTCATTAAGATACACTCCTATTCTATAAAAAATTATAACATATAAAATAAAAAAAGACTATATAATAGTCTTATTTTTGGCAATTATCGCATAAGTAAGTTCCTCTTCCACCTACTCTTATCTTCTTTATTATATTTCCACATATTGGACACTTTTCATTTACTTTAGTATGTACTTTTAAATACTTTTGATATGTACCTTCTACTCCTAATGAAGAAGTATAACTTCTAATTGTGGTTCCACCACATTCAGTTGCTTTTTTTATAATTTTAGAACCTTCTTTTTTTATCAATTCACATTCATCTAATGTAATTGTATTACCTAATCTAGTTGGTAATATATGTGATGCAAATAATACTTCATCTACATATATATTACCAAATCCATTTATTATAGATTGATCTAGTAATAATTCTTTTATTGGTAGTTTACTATCATGTATTTTATTATATATATATTCTTTAGTTAATTCTTTACTATCAGGTTCTATACCTAATTTAGATATCTCTGGAGTATTAAATATATCTTTTGTTTTTACTAATATCATTACTCCAAATTTTCTTACATCTTTATATCTTAAATCATATCCATCATCTAAGTTAAATATAATATGTTCATGTTTTTCATATTCTTCATTAGAAGGTTTTATATAATATTTACCTTCCATTCTTAAATGAGATAGTATTGTATAATCATCTAATTTAATAAATAACCATTTACCAAGATTATCAACATCTGTTATTGTTTTACCTTTTAAAATATTCTTAAATTCATCTTTATTAGATTTAATAATACCATCATATCTATAAGATATATTAGTTATAGTTCTACCAACTAATCTATCTTTTAATACTTTTCTAACTGTTCTTACTTCTGCTATTTCAGGCATATATATCACCTAGTTGTATTATAGCATATAAAATAAAAAAGAATACTTTTTAGTATTCTTTTATATTTCTGTTATGTAGATACATTTTCCAGTTACATTCATATCAACAAATTCTGGAGTTTCTTTATTTAAATCAATATATATAACTCTACATGTAGTTTCTGTTTCTTCTTCTGCTTCATCAGCAGTTATAAAATATACTTTATTGTCTTTAACTATAACTGGAGTATCTTCATAATTATAATCAGTTTCTCCTTTAGTTATATATGTAGCTTCATATTTACCTGATCTAATTTTGTTATTATTTTCATCTTCTATATCAAAATCAGTTGCACCTACTTCACATCCATGTGTGAAATTCATATAATATTTTCCATTTGTATAGTTTCTCCATGAAAGACATGTAGTCATGGTTTCTTTATGTATTTTATATTTATCATTTACTGTAATATCAGCTGTCCATTCATTTCCACCCCAAGATGGATCAAAGCTAATTTCATCTATTACACATTTATATGATACTTTTGAATCTTTAATTGTGTATGAAACTTCATCACCATCAGCATGACATCTATCATTTAAATTATATTGAATATCATAGAAAGTATCATCTAATAGTAATGGATATGATTTATCAGGACTATATCCAGCTTCTTTTACTATTTTAATATAATCATCTATTGATTTAATATCTAATACGTTTGATGTAGTTGTTGTTGTACTTTCTGTAGTTGTTGTAGTTTGATTTGTTGTTTTTTCATTTAACATTGGTAATAAGAATTTCCAACATGCAAATCCACCTATAGCTAAAATAACTAATACTACTAGTACAATTGGTAATTTACTTTTCTTCTTAGTTGGTTCTGGTACAGGTTGTACTGGATTAGGAACATTAGTACCAAATGAAGGATCAATTTGAGGTTCAGTAGTTTGAGTGGCAACTGGTGTTGCTTCAGGTGCTACTGGTGTTACAACTTCTTCATGATGTTCTTCTGGTGGAACTATATGTTCTTTCATCATTTCTTTTTCCATTTCAACAACTTTTTGTTCCATGATTGCTTCTGAATCA
>CAMOID010000039.1 GCA_946615975.1 uncultured Caryophanales bacterium | reverse complement strand
AAGTAATAAATGATAAAGAAGAATTTATATGTCTTTCTAAAGATATATTAATATTAAGTAATAATATAAAAGATGGACATACATATTATGTAGAAGCATATAAAAAGTATGATAATTATTATTTACTATCTAATGTATCTGATAAAACTAAATGTGTATTTAAAGAAGTTAATAATGATAATTATGATTTAACTATATGTATTCCAGTTTATAATGGTGAAATATTTATACCAAGAACTATAGATTCAGTTTTATTATCTACTTATAATAAATATAAAATATTAATTATAAATGATGGATCTACTGATAATACTATAGATGTACTTAAATGGTATGAAAATAAATATAATTTTATTAAAGTCATTAATAATGATAATCATGGAATATCATATACAAGAAATATGTTATTAGATAATATAGATACAGAGTATATGGCATTTTTAGATGCAGATGATATAGTAAGTCCTAATATGTATAAATTATTAATAGAAGGCATTAAAGATACTAATTCAGATGTTTCTATATGTAAGACATTAGTAAGAAATAATTTAAATGAAGATAAATATGTATTAGATGTTAAATGTGATAAATATAAAACATATTCATATGAAGATATGATTAGAGAAAAAGAATTATGTTCAAATGATAATATTTATTTTGTAGCTTTATGGAATAAAGTAATGAAAACAAGTATTGCTACAAAATATAAATTTCCAGAAAATAAATATTATGAAGATTCAGCTTATACACCTTTAATTTATTCATATATAAATAAATTTGTATTTGTAAATAATGCTATATATATATGGGATAAAAGAAAAAGAATAACTGAAGGTACATATTCTACTGAATATAATAAAATAGATTTAAAAGAATCTGTATCAGCTTTCTTTGATTCATATGTATATCCAATAGATAAATGTAATGTAGATAGAAAAGATTATCTTGAATATTCTGCATTTAAAGGTTTAATGGATTATTTTGAATCAATTAAAAATAATAGAGGTGAAATATATTTATATTTTAAAAATAGATTAATAGAATTTAGTCAAACTATAAATGGTAAAAGTATATATTTTCAAAATGATAGAGATTTACAATTTAAACTAAGTTGTTTTCAAAATATGTAATAAATAATTTATAGATTATTAATTTAAAATATTGTAGAATATATATCACTTAGGGGTGAATAATATGAACTATGATATTAGATTAATGATTAGTATATATGGTACAGAAGAATATGATTGGTTAGGAGATAAAATAAAAGATGTTAATAAATTAACTAAACATCATATTGTAAAAAAAGAATTAGGTGGAGAAAATGGAGTTTCTAATTATGCACTTCTAACTTCTAAATCTCATAGATTAATGCATTTATTAGAAGAAAAAGATCCTCGATTATTTGATGAAATAAATGCTAAGTTTTTAGAATTAAATAGATCATTACAACCACCTACTAGAGAATACTATAGAAGTATTAATAATTTATTAAATAAGAATATGAAATTAACTAAGAGTCTAGGAAGAAAAAAGTAGATATAAATCTACTTTTTTATATGTTATAATAATTCCAAGAAGTGATTATATGAGAACAATTTTAATAGGAGATATTCATGGTTGTTATGATGAATTTATGTCTTTATTAGATAAAGTTAATTATGATAAAGATAATGATAAATTAATCATATTAGGTGACTTTATTGATAAGGGACCTAAATCATTTGAAATAATTGATTATTTAGCTAAATTAAAAAAGAAAGTTAATGATAAATTAATTATTATTGAAGGTAATCATGAATATGAATATTTATATACAGGATATAATTTAATATTAAAATTCTTACTATTTTGTTTAGGTAGAAAGAATACTAAAAAATCATTTAAGAATAATAATCATAATATAAATTATTATGATGAATTCTTATTAGAGAATATGCAAGATTATTATGAAGAAGAAGATTTTCAAGCATGTCATGCATCTATTAAAAAGAATAATATAAAAGAAAATAGTAAATATACATTAGTAGTTAATAGATTAGCTACTTATAATAGTAAATATAAAGGTAAGTTAACTATAACAGGACATTTAGGATTAAATAAACCTTTATATTTTCCAGGTAATGGTAAACATGAAGAATTATCTTATAATGTTACTCAAGAATTACCTAAGACTGGTATTATATGTATAGATACTGCTTGTTATGCTGGTAATAAATTAACAGCAATGATTATAGAAGATAATAAGTATAGATTAGAATTTATAGATGGAAGGAAAAATTAATATGGAAGAATATAAAATACCAAAACATGTATCTATTATTATGGATGGAAATGGTAGATGGGCAACTCGTAGAGGATTAAAAAGAAGTGAAGGACATTTAGCAGGTTCTAAAACATTGGAGAAACTTGCTATTCATGCAATAGATAAAGGTGTTGAAGTATTATCTGTATATGCATTTAGTACTGATAACTTTAAAAGAGAACAAGCTGAAGTAGATTATTTAATGAATTTATTCATTAAAATGTTTACTACTAAGTTTAGTACATTAAAGAAAAAAGGTATTAAAGTAGTATTCTCTGGTAGAAGAATAAATTTAAGAGATGATGTTTTAAAAGCTATGGATAAAATAGTTGATGAAACTAAAGATAATACTAGAGGTATTTTAAATGTATGTCTTAACTATGGTGGTCAAGAAGAAATAGTTGATGCAGTTAAGAAAATAGTAAATGATGGAGTAGATCCTGATACTATTGATAAAAATACTATGTATCATTACTTATATAATGATCTACCTCCAATTGATTTACTTATTAGAACAAGTGGAGAATGTAGAGTATCTAATTATATGATTTATCAAATGGCATATTCTGAATTCTATTTCACAGATGTGTTATTTCCAGACTTCTTAGAAGATGAATTTGATAGAGCTATAGATGCCTATAATGGTAGGGATATAAGATTAGGTGGTAATTCAGAAAAAGAAGAATAATTCTTCTTTTTTTATGTTATAATATTTATTAGTGTGGTGATGATATGATAAATGACAATTTTAAATCTGATTTATTATATTTATTAGACGAATTAGATAAACAACATATATCTTTATATTATTCATCATCTAGAAAAGAAATACTTGATTACATAGATAAATTATTAAAAACATATAAGTATGATAATTATTATGATGCTATATATGTAGTTAAATTAATATTAAAAAGATTATGTGGTAATTATGATCAACATACAAAAGCAGTATATAATGAATATCATAAATTACCTTTAAGATTTACTTATATAAATAGAAGTTTATATTTAATTGATGTATTACCTGAATATAAAGATACTTTATATCAAAAGGTAATAAGTATAAATGGAGTAGATACTACTAAAATATTAAGAGAATATTTTGCTACTATTAGTAATAGTATTCCTACTTATAAAAATTATTTATTACAAAATTTAAATTTTGAAAATTTCTTAATGTTACCATCTATCGATAGTAATACTAAAGTATTAATATTTAAATTAGAAGATGGTAAAGAAATTAAAGTAGATATTAATATTAATTATCATATTACTCAACCATCTTCTAAAATAGTGTATAAACAATTAAGTAATTTTGTTTATATTAAATTTCCAACATGTGTACTTATAGAGGAAGATATTAAAAAGATAGTTAATAAAATAAGAGTTGCTAAAGATAGACAAATGATGGATTATTTAGTAATTGATTTAAGAGATAATTTAGGTGGTAATGATGGACCATTAAAATTAATTGCTAAATGTATAAAAGAAAATAAAATTAAAACATATGTAGCAGTTAATGGTGGAACATTTTCAGCTGCAGCTATAAATGCATATGATTTTAAATTAGCTGGTGCTACTTTAGTAGGAGAAGAAATAGGTGAACAATTAACTTTCTTTGGTAATTATACAAATGATTTTATTGAATTACCTAATACTAAAATAAAAGTACGAGGTACAACTAAGTTCTTTTATCCAACTTCAAGAGGTTTAAGTGTTATAACAAATAAAAAAGATTTTAAGAAATTAAATAGTAGATATAAAAAGATATTCTATTTAGATGTCGATAAAGAAATAAAAACTAGATTAATTGATTATAAAGAAAATAAAGATATAGTAATGAAATATATTATTAATACTGAGGAGAAGAATAAATGAATTATATAGATACTATTAAAGATAATGTTAAAGAATATTATAAAATTTTATCCCCTGATTATCCTGAATGGATGAATGAATATATTAATACTAAAGAATTATTACAACAACAATATGTAAGTTGTTCATGTGGAAAAATATATGCAAAGATGTTTGGATTAAAACAAGACTTTAGTTCTTTAGAACATAGTATTGCTGTTGCATTAATAATATGGAATTTTACTCATGATAAAAAACAAACTTTATCTGGTTTATTTCATGATATAGCAACACCAGCATTTAAACATTGTGTTGATTTCTTAAATGGAGATTGGATGAATCAAGAATCTACTGAAGATGAAACAACATATATATTAAAGAATAGTAAAGAGATAATGGATTTATTAAATAGAGATAATATTAAGTTAGAAGAAGTTAATGATTATCATCTATATCCTATAGCTGATAATGATACTCCTAAACTATCTGCAGATAGATTAGAGTATTCTTTATCAAATGCAGTATTTATGTATGGTATAGATACATTAGATAGTATTAAAGAAATGTATGAAGATATAGAAATACAACATGATGAAAATGGTGTTATAGAATTAGGATTTAAAACTAAAAAGTTAGCAAGAAGATTTGTTAAGAATACATCATTCTTATCAGTTGCATATCGTGATGATGGAACTAGATTCTATATGCAATTAGTTGCAGATATATTAAAAAGAATATCAGATGATGGTTTAATAACTAAAGCTGATTTATATAATATGAAAGAAAAAGAAGTAATAGATTTAATACTTAATTCTAAATATGGGAGTATTTATAGATCAGTATTAGAATCCCCTAAAGTAAATACTAGTTTAGAAGAACCTAAAGATGTTTATTATGTTCATCATGGAGCTAAAGTTAGATATATTAATCCACTTGTAAATGGAGAAAGAATAGCTGATATATGTAAGATAGCTAAAGGTATGATAGATAAAAATTTATCATATGAAATGAATGATAAATATCTTTATTTAGATTTTAAATTAGACTAAAAATAGAGTAAAACTCTATTTTTTTGTTATAATGATACATGAGGATGATATGGAAATACTTAAAAATATAATTTAGAGTATTAACTAAACTCAACCAAGAGTTTAGTTAATTCAACCAATAGATTATTAATTATTGAATTAATTATTGATATGATGTATTTAGAAAGAAGGAAGATAAAATGAAAAAAGAATATAAAATAATATTAGGAGTTGTTTTAGTATTAGGATGTATTGCATCAATTATTAGTATTTATATGTTAAATAAAGATAATAAACCTAGACAAGCAGCTTTAGATTTTAAAGAGGAATATGAATCTATTAATGGTAAAACTATTAAAGGTGATTTAAAACAAAGAGATTTAAATATACCTGAAGATAATCCTTATATTAAAACAGATATTAAAACTATAGTAGAAAAGATTAAAAATAAAGAAACTTTCTATTTATATGTAGGTGATTCTTTATGTCCTTGGTGTAGATCAGGTATTGAAAAGATGATTGAAGTAGCTAAAAAAGAAGGAATTAAAGATATTTATTATATAGATTTCTGGGATGATAATCATAAAGAAATATTAAGAGAATTATATGAAGTAGAAGTTGATGGTAAAAAAGTTACTTATAATAAAACTCAAGATGCTGCAGAAGGTTATGAAGATTTACTTAATGAAGTTAAAAACTTTGTACAAAACTATACTATTGATAAAGATGGTAAAACATATGATGTAGGTGTTAAGAGAATCTATGGTGGAGATCATTTTAAATTTGTTGATGGTAAATGTATTGCTTATGTATCACTTAGAAGTGATAAATTAGAAAATGCTTTATATACATTAACTGATGAAGTATTAAAAGATCAAGAAACTAAATTTACTGAATTCTTTAAAACTACAGATAGTAATGTTTGTACAGGAGAAAGTAATTGTTAAAAAAGAAGATTTAATCTTCTTTTTTATATGCTATAATATCATTAGGTGATAATATGAAGAAGTTGTTTGGGGGATTATGTTTAACATGGCCTAAAATAATTATATTTGCAATTATAATAGGTTTATATACAGGTATAATAACAATGATTCCTGCAGTTAGATATACATCTTGAAATAAAAAGAAATACATATAAGATAGAGAAAAAATAGGAGAGTTAAATGACTGATTTACAAATAGAAATTATTAAACATATTGTTAATACTTTTTGTGATTTAGCTCATATAAATAATCAAGAAGTAAGAGATAATTTAATTACTAGATTAAGTAGTATGAATGAACAAGATGTAATTGATTATCTTGTTGTATCATTAGGAGAATTAGCTGGTAAGGGTACTTTAAAAGTTGATGATATTTTAGATAATATAGATGTCTTAACTTGTTTATCAGATAAATATCCAACTGGTGAATCATTAATAGAAAGATTAAACTGGTTAAAAGCAATGAATCTTACTCATCCTGATATGCCAATTCAAGAAAATCATAAATTAGTATTAGAAACATTTGATAAATTTAATCAATTGATTGGTACTAGATTTGATGCATATTATACAGGTGGTTTAATGGGATATTTAGCTACTAATCATAAATTAGAAAGATATCATGGAGATTTAGATTTATTTATAAATGAAGAAC
>CAMOID010000038.1 GCA_946615975.1 uncultured Caryophanales bacterium | reverse complement strand
TTAACATTTTTATTTAATAAACAATATTTAGTTATCATTAATTCAGGATAATTATATATAACTAATTCTACATTTTTATTAAAATTATAATATTGCATTATATCTTTAACTTCATTTAATTCTAATTCAGTAGATAAAGTTAATAATTCAGAATACTTACTTAAATAATCTAAAGTAGCATGATTAGATACATTTAAGAAATAATCCCCTATTGTTCTATTTCTATATAAACTACCTAATTCAGTACATAAAGTATTTCTATCATTTGTATTATCTTTAACTCTATAACATCTAAAATATATTCTATTAGTTTCTTCTTTATATTTATTATACAAAAACTTATCTGTTACATATATTCTATCTATATGATTATCTAATGCACATTTAATTTGTTCTTCATTTCTAGCAAGTAAACTAATACATGGAGGAGTAATAATATCTTCATCTTGTAATTCATCAAAATCATTAATAATAACTTCATAAGAAGGTAAAGATCTTTTTTTATTAAGTTCTTCTATAGCCATTCTTCTTACTTCATTTATATCTCTTAAATTAATGAAAATATTATCATCCATTTCAACATCTATTTTATTAATAGAATATGCAGTATCTTTTAATCTATCTAAATGTAATATAATATCATCTTTAGTAATAGGTCTATTCATAGCATTTACTATTGCACCATATGATACATTTACTTCATTTTTACCATCTGATACATTTAATATTATTCTATTATTAACTTTAGCAATAACTTTCATATCAATAGGTATTCTTTTTCTCATTGGATGTAGATATTTATCTCTTATCGTTGTATCAATAGTAATGTTAATAACTTCACCTTTTTTAACATTATATTTATTATCTAATAATATAGTATCTCCTATCTTAGCACCATTTATTAAATTAGTTTTAGTATCATATATATAATTACATATCATACCTTCATTTATAGATACAAATCTTATACCATCACCTTGATGTAAGTTTCTTTCTAATTTAACAGTTATATAATCATCATTTACATCAACTACTTCACCTAGTCTAACGCCTTGATGATTAGATGTTTCATCATTTATATAATCTTGATTAGTAGTACCTAATATAAAACCTTCAGTATATTTTCTATTAAATATAACAGATAAATCTTCTAAGTATTCAGGATTAGGAACTAATTCTTTATTACTATAATATTTATCTAATAAATCACGATATAGTTTAGTAACACATCCTACATATTCAGGAGATTTCATTCTACCTTCTATTTTTAAACTATATATAGATGAATCTAATATTTTCTTTAAATTATTAGAAGTATTTAAATCTCTAGGAGACAATAAATATTCTCCATCTGTTGGAACAAAATCATTATTTCTATATAACTTAAATGGTAATCTACATATTTGAGCACATTCTCCACGATTACCTGATCTATTCATTAATACAGATGAAAATAAACAATTACCTGAATAAGATACACATAAAGAACCATGTATAAATGCTTCTTTTTCTAATTTAGTATCTATACTATCAATTTCTTCTACAGATAATTCTCTCGCAAATACTACTCTTTCAACACCTAATTCTTCTAACAGTTTAACACCATCAGCATTAGTGTTATGTACTTGAGTACTTGCATGAATTGGTAAATTAGGTAAATATTTTCTAGCTAAAGATATTAAACCAATATCTTGAACAATAACAGCATCTACACCATTTTCATATAAGAATTTTAAATATTCTAATGCATCATATATTTCATCTTCATGCATCATTGTATTAACTGTTACATGAATCTTAACACCATATATATGAGCATATTTGATTGCCTCTACTAATTCTTCATCAGTAAAATTATTTGCAAATGCTCTTGCACCAAATTTCTTGCCACCTAAATAAACAGCATCTGCACCTGAGTGAATAGCAACTTTAAGACATTCCATATTACCTGCAGGTATAAGTAGTTCCTTCATATATATCCCCTTTCATATTTATATTATAACATAGAAAAAGACTCAAATGAGTCTTAATTAAACTTAACTAAACTATGAGCAAATCTATATCCTTTAATCATTGCAAATCTACCTAATTTACCAGGTATACTTGAAAAACCTGCTAAAGTAAAATGTCTAATTTTCTTATATAATTTAGGATTTCCTTTTTTAACATTTGCCCAAAATTCTTTATAGTCTTTTTCTGCTTCATCAGTTTTAGCCAATCTAGTAAACACTACAGCGATAGTAGCCAAGAATACACATTCACGATACATACATTTATATAATTTCTTATCTTTAATAGTATCTAAATCATATGCATTTAAAACTAACTCAGATACTAATCTTTGATGAGAACTTCTCTTTATTAATTGAGGTTCTTGTACAGATTGATCTTCTCTACCAATGAAATATCTATAGAAATCTAAAGGTAAATAATATAATGTTTTAGTATTTATCATTGGTAAATAGATAAATAAATTATCTTCATAGAAACAATGTTTAGGTAAATCTATTTCAGTTTTATCTAAAACTTCTTTCTTATACATTAATGAATGTAATGAAAGATATTGAGTATTTTTAAACTTCTTAGTATCTGCCCATGTACATTCTTTATCTGATGGAAATACGTTACTAAAATCAATAACTTGATCAGTTCTTCCATCAGTATATGAATAAACATAATTCATAATAATTAAATCAGAATCAATTTTCTTAATTTTCTTAAGTAGTGTTTTATAAGCTTTTTCATCAGCCCAATCATCAGAGTCAATTACTTTAAAATATCTTCCAGTAGCTAATTTTAAACCTTGATTAATACCTTCTCCATGTCCACCATTTTCTTGATGATGTACTTTAACAATCTTAGGATATTTTTTAGCATACTTATCTGCAATCTTACCTGTATTATCTTTTGATCCATCATCAATAATAATAATTTCAATATCATCTCCACCAATTAATAATGAATCTATACAATGTTCCATATAAGCTTCAGAATTATAACATGGAACAACAAATGAAATCTGTTTCATTTAAATCACCTCAAATATTATATCATAAGAAGAAAAAAAGTGGTTTATAACCACTTAATTAACATAATTAAATAGCGTTATAATCGCTTACGATTGAATTGCCAACATATCCGTTTTGAACGAATATTTTAGCTTCAACACTATAAGAATTTGGATTAGCTACTAAGATAGTAATCTTATCAGTTTCTCCTGCACCAAGTACTCCATCATAATCAGTAAACTTTTCGATTGTAACTTCATCTTTGCAATCATAGAAAAGTTTATAAGTACTTTCATATTCATTATAACTTGTAACACTCATTGTAATAGCTTTTGATTCATATGGATTTAAATATAAAATACCATCTTTTAAATCATTTGAACTTAATCTATTATCAATAGTATCAAGTTTTAATTGTGCTCCATTAGTAGAATCTTCAATATAATACGAGAAAGACACCTTCAATAAACCTACCACTAAAGCAAACATAACTAGTAAACTAAAAATCATGTTTCTTGGTCTACTTAAAAAGTCAAGCATTTTTTTCATATTATCATCTACCTTTACACATTTAGTATAACATTTATTTTTATAAAAAGATATACATTTTTTAAAAATATGCTATAATTTTTATGGTGATAATATGGAAACAATTTTAACACTTGGTTTTCTATTTATAATATACTCATTTATAGGTTGGGCAAATGAAGTTAATATAGGTTTATTCCAACGTAAAAAGTTTGTTAATAGAGGATTTTTAATTGGTCCAATATGTCCTATATATGGATGTGGTGGAATATTCATGACACTTACTTTAACTCAATTTAAAGACCATCCAATAGTAGTATTTATATTAGCTCTTGTATCATGTTCAATACTAGAATATGCAACATCATACATTATGGAAAAGTTATTCAATAATAGATGGTGGGACTATTCAAAAATGAAATTTAATATAAATGGACGTATTTGTTTAGAATGTGCATCTGGATTTGGTATTGGTGCTTTAATTATGATTTATATATTAAATCCAATATTAATACCAATAATAGAAGCTATTCCATTAGTTATAAAAGAAATAATAATGTTAGTAACAATTATTTTATTAATATTTGACGCATGTGTTTCATTTGGAGTTATTATTAATCTTAAAAATATTTCAAATAATATTAGATCAGATTCTACTGAAATAATAAGTAAGAAAGTTAAAGAAATATTATTAACAAAGAACATTATATATCAACGTTTAAAAGATGCATTCCCAAATATGCAAATTAAAAATACTCAAGCAATCTTAAGAGAAAAAATAGAAAAACAAAAAGAAAAATTAGAAAAACAAAGACAAAAATTCTTAGAAAAACAAAAAGAATTTAAAGAAGAATTTAAGGCTTTAAGCAAAAAGAAAACGACTAAAAAATAGTCGTTTTTTTAACACATATCTTTTAAACAAGTATCAGAACCAGTATTATTATATTCAGTAAATATAGCATTAAAATATTCTTTTGATTCTTCTCTCATTTCATCACTTAAATATTGATATGGATCATTTATATTTTCAGGAATACCAGTAGTTTTTAAAGTTGGTATACCTTCTTTAATAAACATTAAAGTTGGTCCATATATTCTTTTTTCATTAATTGGAACTACAATAGTTTCTCCTTTAGCATTTAAATATTCTAATGGTTGATAAACATCTAATAAAGCATCTAATTTTTCTAATAATACTTTATATTCTTCAGTAGCTTCTTTATTTAAAAATAATTCATTATTTTCATTTAAGATATATTCATCTCTAATATCTTCTATATTTAAATAATATATATTTTCAATATTATATTCTTTTGCTTGAGATAACATATTTTCTATTACTGTTCTACACCATGGACATTTAGCATATCCAAAATAAACTAAGAATGTTTCTTTATTATCTATCTTTTCTATTAAACTTTTACCATCTATATATTTAATAGGATTTGGATTATTAATATTAATTGATAAATATGTTCTATCTTCAGCGACTAATACATCATTTAAACTTTCAAATTCTTTTTCAAATTTATCTGAATCAGAAACTAATATTTCATTATTATTTTTAATATCTTTTTCAGTCCATAGTTCTTTAAAAGTTAAAAATAATAAACTACCTAATATTATAATAGTAAAAACTGATAAAATAATTGTTTTTATAGTTTTATTATTAGTATTCTTTTTAGCTTTTTTTACTACTTTCTTATTCATAAAAATGCCTCTTTCACGGAATTATTATAACATATTTCATTTATTTAATAAATATAAACTACTTTATTGTTTAATATTAAAATAAGTAGTATAATTTTGTATATTAAGGAGAATAAAAATGAAGGTATTTTTTAAAAAGTTTAAAAACACTAAATTAAGTTATAGATTAATATACTTATTTGTATTATTTATATTCTTAGCAAGTTATATATTCATGTTCAAAGAACTATTGTTACTTGGAAACATAGAAACAGCTTTAAGAATATTAATACTATGTATATTTGGAGCAATAATTATTATATATGGATTTATTGATTTATTACTATTATTTACAAAACATCATAAAACATTAGTAGTAACATCAATTATAGCATTATTACTCGCATCTTTATGTACTATATCAGGATTAACAATTAATAGAATATATGGTTCTATTGCAAGTATAAATGATAACAGATTAATACTATATACAACTGATTTAATAGTAATGAAAGATACAGAATTTAAAGATGATAAATCATTTAAAGTTGGTATGATTAATAATGAAACAGATGTTGAAGGTTATATCCTACCACAAGAAATGATTAAAAAAGATAACATGCAAATAACAGTAGAAAAATATGATACATATTTTGAAATGTTAGAAAAATTATATAAAGGTGAATTAGATGGTATGTTTGTTACTTCAAACTATGTAATAGTATATGAAGGATATGAAGCATACGAAAATATTCAAACAGATGTTAAAGTAGCTAAAGAATATTCCAAAGAAATGGAAAACCAAGAAACTATAGAATCAAGTGGATCAGTTACTGAACCATTTACAATCTTATTAATGGGTGTTGATTCAACATCTGATAAATTAAATGCAAATGCAGCATTTAATGGAGATACATTAATGCTTATAACATTTAATCCTCATACATTAAATGCAACAGTATTTAGTATTCCAAGAGATACATATGTACCAATTGCATGTATTAGAAGTTCATCAAAAATTAATTCATCTGCAGCATATGGCAATAAATGTATAATTGATACAGTACAAAATTTCACAGGTATTAAAATAGATTATTATGTTAAAGTAGATTTTAAAGGTGTTGTAGACTTAGTAAATGCTTTAGGTGGTATTGATGTAACAGTACCTGAAAAAGTAGACTTCTGTGAACAAAATAGTAAACGTTCATTTGCTCCTAAAGATCTTCAATGTATTAAATCAGGATATCAACATATGGATGGTGAAAAAGCCTTAGCATTTGCTAGACACAGAAAATCATATCCAACTGGAGACTTCCAAAGAGTACAAATGCAACAATTAGTTGTTGAAGCAATGGCTAATAGAGTAAAAACAATTACAAGTGTAAATGATTTCTATAGAGTATTAGATGCTGTATCTAATAATATTGCAACTAATATGTCTACTAAAGAAATGCTAAATTTATATAATGTATTTAAATCAACAATAGCAGATGCAAATGATGGTCAATTAGTAAATATTCAAAAAACATATTTAACTGGATATGGATTAATGATGTATGTTGATAATCTTGGACAAAATGTTTATACATTCCAATATTATGAACAATCACTTGCAGAAATAGTTAAAGCATTAAAAGTTAATCTTGAATTAGAAAAAACTTCACCTATTAAAACATTTAGTTTCTCAGCTAATAAACCATACGAAGTTAAATTAATAGGTGAAAAATATTATGCACAAGAGCAACTTGAAACAATAAAGAATTTTGTTGGAACAAATTTTGAAGAAACAAAAGCTTGGTGTGAAGCAAGAAATATTCAAGTAATAAAGAATTC
>CAMOID010000037.1 GCA_946615975.1 uncultured Caryophanales bacterium | reverse complement strand
TAATATAGATTCTATAAATAATAAAGGTTCTAATGGATATCATATATATAATTACTTTGGTAATAATATATATTTAAAATACAATTCAAAGAAATATAAGAAGTTTAATACTACCGAAGGTGGTATAAATGGTATTATTATTTATTTAGATAATAGAATGTATAATATTACATTTGATGAAAAAGAATTTAAGAGTCAAGAAGAATTAAATAATATATTAAATGATATGAAGTCATTTATTATTTCAAATAGCTAAATACCAATGAAAAATTGGTATTTTTTTGATATAATATATATACGCTTATAAAATAGGATGTGATTATATGAGTGATATTAAAAATTGTATATATGGTCTTACAATTGGTGATGCTATGGGTGTTCCAATTGAAGAATATGATAGAAAAAGATTACTTAATAAACCTGTTACTAAAATGTTAGGATGGGGTAATTACTATGTGCCTGAAGGATCATGGTCTGATGATACATCAATGACACTTGCTACTATGGATTCTATTATTGAATCTAAAGGAGTAGATATTACAGATATAGCTAATAAATTATGTGAATGGGTTAATGATAATAAATATACTCCTACTGGAGAATTATTTAGTATTACAGACACTACTAGATTTTCTCTTATGAGATTTTGGGATAGTAAGAATGCTTTAACGAGTGGAGGAGTTAAACCTTCTACAAATGATAATGGCTCTCTTATTAGAATGAGTCCTATTGCATTATATTGTTTTTATAAGAAATTATCTGATAAAAAAATATATGATTTAGTTTATAAAACTAGTAGTATTACTAATGCTAATATAATATCTATTATATCTTGTTTTATATATGTTAAATTAATGATTTATATATTAAATGGTAAAACCATTGAAGAAGCATATAAATTAATTAGAAGATATAAATATGATAAATTCTTTGATTTAAGTTATTTAGAAGAATTTGATAGATTAATTAAAGAAGATATTTCTAAATTATCTATAGATGAAATAGAATCAGATAATTTTTGTGTACATGCACTAGAAGCAACTATTTGGGTATTATTAAATACTAATAGTTTTGAATCTGCTATTATAGGTGCAATTAATTTAGGTGAATGCACTGATAATATTGGTTCTTTAACAGGAGCTATTGCAGGTATAGTTTATAAGAATAAAAGTATGCCAAAGGAATGGATAGATTCTTTACAAAGAAAAGACTTTATTAATAAACTTACTCGTAAATATAACACATATTTAACTAAATAGATTACATTAAAGTAATCTATTTTTTTGTAAAGCACATTTATAGAAGATATTCAATAATTTTATATTTTTGTATTGTAAACTATTGACACATGTAAAGTAAAATGTTAAGATTAATTTGTAAAATAGATAAGGAAGATAGAGATGGAACAATTAAATAAATTATTACAAGATTTAGGAATTTCTAAAGTTAGATTAGCTAAATATTTAGGTGTATCTAGACAAATGGTATATAATTACTTAGAACTAGAAGATATTAATAAATGGCCTAAAGAAAAGAAAATCCTATTATTTAAATTATTAGATATTGATAATGGAGATGCTGAAACAATTGAAAATATTAAAGTATCTACTGAATATCTATTAGATGTAGAAAATAGATTAAATGAAGGGGTTAAAGAAGCTCAAGAAAATGATTATTTAGATCTTAAAGGATTAAAGAAAGAAGAACATGCTTTATTAAGTGATATGACTTTCTTAATTAAAGAAAAACTTGTAGATTCTGAAAATCATGAAGAAAACTTCTATGCATTACAATACTTATACCATTTATTACAATCTATGGATAATGTTCCTGAAATTAAATATATGTTAGCATATTTATCTAAGGCAACAGGTTTTACTCCACCAAATGTATTTAAATTTAATGAAGATAAACAATTTATCTTTGAAGGTATAATTCATTCAGCATTCACTTTATATTCAAATGGTGGTGCATCTAAAGCAAGAGTTATTCAATCAAGAAATAGATTCGTTGAAGAAATTGAATCTAGAAATGAAGAAAAACTAAGCAGAACTCAACAATTAACTACTATTAAGATTCAAGCATTAAGAGAATTAGGCTATGCTGAAATTACTACAGAAAATGCTGCTGAAGTATTAGAGAAAATTGCAGAGATTCAATCAAGAAAAGTTTAATACTTTTCTTTTTTTATAAAAAAAATTTGACAAATATATTTTTTTAGTTTATATTGTTAGCAAGTCAAGTGAGTATACATAGGTTTTTATAACCGAGCTGTATAGGGTAGATACCTACACGTTGTTAAATGAATAACACGGAGTCACTTCCTTCGGGAAGTGTGCTCTGTGTTTTTTTATACACTCACATGACTAATATAGTAAGAAAGGAGGAATTTATATGATGTTAGATGAAGAAATTAGATCAGCGGTAACTATTATTAGAAAACTATATATGCAACTTACGCATCATATAGGTTTCTTTGATATTACTAGATTAGTCTATTCAATCAACTTTTAATTAAACTATTATTTTTTATCCCATATCTTTAATAGGATGATTCTAATATTTTATAAGAATAAAGAATATTAAAGGGGGAATTGAAAATGAATAATTTATACAAATTACAAAAATGTAGAAATGGCAAAGCTTTAAGAAAAGCTTATGCTAAGTATTTGTGTTATTGTTTACGCAATAATCTGTTAGATGAATTAGAATGCGCAAATAATCTACAATGTAAGAAATTATACAAAAAGTATTGTTAGTTTATGCTATAATCTTGATAGATAATAAGAAGGTGATTTGATGAGTGTAATAGAAGTAAAAAATCTATCAAAAACTTTTAAAAGCAAAGTTAAAGGTAAAGGCCTTAAAGGTAGTATTAAATCTATCTTTAAACCAAAATATAAAACCATTAAAGCGGTAAATAAAGTATCATTTAATGTAGAAAAAGGAGAAATGGTTGCATTTATTGGACCTAATGGTGCTGGTAAATCAACTACTATTAAAATGTTAACTGGTATTTTATATCCAGATAATGGAGATATTAAAATATTAGGATTAGATCCTAGAAAAAATAGAAAGAAATTAGCATATGAAATTGGTACAGTGTTTGGACAAAAAGAACAACTTTGGACACACTTAACTCCATATGATAATTTTAAGTTCTTCGGAGCTATCTATGACATGAAAGATTATGAGATAGAAAAGAAAATAGAAGAGTTAAAGGCTTTATTTGAATTAGACGAATTTATTAATACTCCTGTTAAAAGTTTATCTTTAGGACAACGTATCAGATGTGAAATTGCATGTTCCCTTATTAATGATCCTAAGATTCTTTTCCTTGATGAACCTACAATTGGTCTAGATCCTGTTGTTAAAGAAAACATACGTTCTTTTATTAAAAGAATGAATAAGGAGTGTCATACAACTGTATTTCTAACATCACATGATGTTGGAGACATCGAAAAATTATGTAAGCGTGTAATTATTATTAATAATGGTACTGTTGTATTAGATGATACAATGGAAAATTTAAAATACCATTATTTAAATAAGAAAATTATAGATGCTAAAATGAAAGAAAAAATCAATTTAGATGATGAAAAAGGTATAAAGATATTAAAAGATAAAGGATATAATTTAAAGATTGAAGTAGATTTAAAAGAAAAGAATATATCTGATGCTATTAAACTATTAGATCCAGATAAAATTATAGATATAAATATTAGTAATACACCTCTTGAAGAGATTATTAGTGATATTTATAAAAAGGATAAATAATGAAAAAGTATTTATTTATATTTAAAACAGAATTTATTAATTCATTACAATATGTAAAAAGTTTTATAGTTGGATCATTATCATTAATATTAATTATATATATTTACTTAAATCTATGGAATTTCTTATATAGTGATCCTGAATCTTTGATAAATGGATATAGTTATACTCAAATGATTTGGTATATCTTATTTACTGAAACATTATGGTCATGTATTAAAGGTAGAAAAATAGTTAGAGATATATCTACAGATGTTAAAAATGGTAATATAGCATATCAAATGAATAAACCATATAATTATATTAATTATATATTATCTAAAACATTTGCAGATTTTACTTTTAAATTATTAATTTTATTACCCGCAGCTATAGTACTTGGTCATATATTAATTGGTAATATACCTAATTTTAATCTATTAGGATGTTTACTTGCTATTATAACTGGAATTTTAGGTACAATGGTTAATGTACTTATATGTATATCTATTGGTTTATTATCTTTCTTTATGGAAGATGCTGCACCTATATATTGGATATATTCTAAAGTTATATTAGTTATTGGAACTTTATTCCCAATAGAATTTATGCCAGAAATCATACAACCAGTTTTAAAATACAGTCCTATATTTGCGATGAATTATGGACCTGCTAAATTATTTGTAGATTTTAATTATGATTTCTTAATTAAAGTATTAATTTCTCAAGTAATTTATCTAATAGTATTTTATATCATAACTAATTTAGTATATAAGAAAGGGGTGAAGAATATTAATGTTAACGGAGGTTAAAAATCTAATTAAGATTACATTCCTATCTACTAAATATGCTATTATGAGAGAAATGGAAAATAAAGTAGCTTTTATAATGAATGTACTTTTCATGATTCTTAATAATGCATCTTTTATATTAGTTTGGGTAGTAATGTATTCTATTAAAGATAATATAAATGGTTATACAATTAATACTATATTATTGCTTTGGGGTATAGCTTCTGGTACTTATGGTGTATCACGTGCATTCTTTAGAGGTGCATATGAATTATCAAATAAGATTACTGATGGTAAATTAGATGCATTTTTAGTAATGCCTAAGAATGTATTAATTCAATCTATCTTAGGTGTAACACCTTCAGCTTTTGGAGATTTATTATATGCATATATCCTATTATTTATATCTGGAATTACTCCATATAAATTCATTGTATTTACATTATTATTAATATTAGGTGGTATAGTAGATGTATGTTCTGCTATTATATATAATAGTTTAGCTTTCTGGTTAGGCAGAGTTGATTCTCTTGCAGATTCTTTAACAGGATTTGTAACAATGTTTGGTACTTATCCAGATACTATCTTTAATAGATTTGTACATATCTTATTCTATACATTTATACCTGTAGCATTTATAGTATTTGTTCCACTTAGAATATTAATTAATTTTAACATAACTGATTTATTAATATTATTAGGTGGCTCTTCTATAATAATTATACTTGCTTGTATAATTTTCTACGCTGGTTTAAGAAGATATTCTTCATCTAACTTAATGGTAGCTAGAATTTAAGTAACGAAAAAAGACATCAATTAGATGTCTTTTTTTATATATACAAGAACTACATATAATTAGGCCCTTTTCATAAAAACCGATTGCTATTATAACAAATAAGTTATTGTTTGGCAAATTTATAAAAAAGTAATTTGCTAGAAATATATAAAAATGCTATAATATCTATTCGAGAAAAGGGGTAGAGTATATTATTGATATACTCAAATGACATGGATAAATTAAAGACAAAAATTGCTATTTATAAAACTATTTTAGGCATTACTATGGGTAGTGCGATTTATGGTGGAATTAATGCTAAAGCATATAATGATTCAGTAGAACATTTAGCTACAGTACCTTCTACTTTAAGATATGAATTATATTATAATGGTACTTTAGATCAAGAATTATTACCACCATTTAATCCAGCAGGGGATAGAACTGATAATTTAATTACATATGAAGTTTTAGATAAGTTAAATCATTTAACTATCGATTTAACATCTGTTAAAGATTTAAGTTATGTTTTAAAATGCCATAATTTATTATCTATAAGTATATTTAATGCTGAGTATTTAACTAAAGAACAAATTGATATAATTAAAAATTCTTCTGCTAATAATATTACTTTATACTATACTAATCCTTCTATTCATAGAGAAGATCATTTAGATTTAAATGTATTTGGTGATAAAGAAATAGATATTAATTTCTATCCAAATGAAGAATTAGAAGCTTTAGTATTAAAGAATTATTTATTAAATACAGATAAAGATAATGTTACAGTTAATTATATTGGTAATCATGGTAATATAGATGTTATAAATAGAATTGATAAGAAATTAGATGAAATAATATCTTCTATTGGTTTAACTGATAAAGATACAGATTATGATAAATTAATTAAAATATGTAAGTATGTTAATGATAAAATTCAATATGATGTAGATATTGCTAATTATTTAGAAAATAAAAATACTGATAATAAAGATATATATTTTCAATTAAGTAATTATTATAATGAATATGATTTATCATCTATTATATTTAATGAAAATAATAATGTAGATGGTGTTTGTGTTAATTATGCTAATTTATTAGATATATTATGTTATAAAGCTAATGTTAAATGTAGAACTATAAATGGTAATCATGATACAGTTGGTCATGCATGGAATGTTATATATTTAAATGATACTAAATCATATATTGATTTAACTGCTGCTGATACAACTTATATTAATAAATATATAGATAATTATTTAAATGCTACAACTGATTTAGAAAAAGAAAATGCTAAGAATAATATAGATACTATATTATTAATGAGTTTAAATACTCATAAATCATATGAATTATATAATTCTGTAGATTCACTTGATAGTAATCCAAATGTAATTGAAGTAAATTATAATGAAGGATTAGATGGTAAAGATATATTACATAAGGAATTACCTAAGAAAACATTTGCTTTAATTGGATATGGATCAGCAATATTTTTAATTGGTTCTTATGAATTATTAAAGAAAATAGTTAAATATTTAGAATTAACTAGAGAACAAGAAATAGATGATTATTATGATGATTCATATAGTTATTGTGATCAAGAATCTAATGTAGATGATTGTATAATATATAACTTTGAAGATTGTAAAAAATTATTAAAAAGAGATGATAAATAATATCATCTTTTTTTATTTTATATAGGTTAGAGAAGGGGAAGTGTACTTCTTTTTAGGCATATAACTATATAAATCAATATATACCTATTTTTTGCTTATTTAAGCTTATTTTATATTAAATAATATAAATATATATATATGATTATATATTTAATTATAATTAATATTATTATGGTCTATTTCAAAAATTAAAGTCCCCTCTTTCATATATTTAAATAGAAGAGGGGATTACTCTATTTTTATACCTGTTTTTAAAATTTAAGCCCCCTATCTAAATTTATATGAATAATTATATGTTAGAGTATAATAAATTAATATAAATAGATTATATATAATGTATAAATATATGTATAAAATATAATTCTAAAATAAAAAATACTCATCAAATTAGAAGAGTATTATAAATTATAAAATAAAGTAGTGATTTAAAAAATATATATGGATAGTTATTCACCAGAAATAGAAGTTAACATAATATATATTATGTGAAGTTGCTTATTTTAATCGATTAGATGGGTATTTATCCGTTTTAAGTATGTAACTAAATATTCATATATATGATTCAATATCTTTATCTATGTATCTATATTACTATCTATTCATATACTACATTCTAGATATGTATCTTTATTAATTATATATATTATTATATATCTTTTTAATTATTATTTATATATTATTAAT
>CAMOID010000036.1 GCA_946615975.1 uncultured Caryophanales bacterium | reverse complement strand
GGAGCTTCTTCTACTTTTTCTTCATCTTCATCAATTGAGATGTTATTTATAATATCTTGTTCTTTTCTTCTTTCATCTAATTGTTCAAATAACATATCTGAAACATTAGATAATTGGAAATCATTACTGAATTCATTTCCTAATCTATTAGGAATAAAGTTTATTTCTTGTCCTTTGATTTCAGCTAATTCAAAAGACATATTCAATAGGTCACGTTTAGCTGTTGAAGAATTTTCAACATATTTTCCAGTTAATCCTCTGAAAATTGCATTTATTTCATTTTTATCAATGTTATTTAAGTCTAATGGTTTTTCATATTTAAATGTTCTTCCACTAGCTCTGAAAGCAAGATTAACTTCATTTCCATTAACTTCGAATTCTAATCTAGGTTTACTAAAGTTACGAGTTAATTCTTCACTTCTTGCTCCCATTTGCATTTCTAATTGATCAATACCATCTAATCTAATAGTATCAACAGTTCTTTCAGCAACTGGAACTTCATCTATTCCGTGTTCAATTAAATTATTAAATTGTTCTAATTGTTCAGAAGAGATTTCATATACACCATTATTGATGTAATTCATTCCTTCTCTTTCTAATCTTGATGGTAATGCTTGTCTCATCATTCCAACTAAGTTTTTGAAATAATCATAATCTCTTATGAATTTATTAATACGATCTGTGTTTCTTCTTGATAGAGGTGAGTTTTCTTGTTCATTCATTAATAGTTGAGCATTAGCTAATCCCATTACATTGTTCTTTTCAGCATCATGAATTTTAGATTCCATGTATTGAAGAGTTCTATCTAATTGATCAGCAGCAGTTCTTACAGCTTGTCTATATTGAAGTAAATCTTGTAAGAATTCTCTTCTATTTAAATTATCAGTATTCTTAAGTACTCCATCTTCAGCAGTAAGTTCATTTCCATCTACTACATCAAAGATGTTCATTTGTCCTTCAACATCTTCTAGTTCAGGATTTTCTTCTGCTAAAGCAGCATTATTTCTATTAAATCTGCTACTTGCACTTCTTAATTGTCTGTTAACTCTACCATTTAAATCGTTAATTTCATTTTCAATCTCAGTATCACTTTGATTACCACGTTCTCTAAAAGCAACCTTGATATTTCCAGGTGTACTTTGAATTAAATTTTGTAAATTTCTATATGCATCAGCAAAGTTAGATGTAAATCTAGTTGAGCCTTCTGCAAAGTCGATCATACGTGATTCTAATCCGTTGTTCATATAAATTCCTCCACACTTTTTAAACTTTGTTCGCTATACTACTATTTAATAGACTTTTTGTCAAATTATTTTATAGCAAACAAAACACATATAGTGACCTACTATACATATCTATTTTACCAAAAATAATAAAATGTGTATACAAAAAATATACACATTTTACAAAAAATTATTCAATATTTTCTAATCTAACACTAACAAGTTTAGATACGCCTGATTCTTGCATTGTTATACCATATAAATTGTTAGCATATTCCATAGTTCTCTTCTTATGTGTAATAACCACAAATTGAGACTTAGATTCATAGTTTTTAATATAAGTACCAAAGATATCTACGTTAGCTTCATCTAATGCTGCTTCTACTTCATCTAAGATACAGAATGGTACAGTTCTTATATTTAAGATACTGAATAATAATGCTATAGCTGTTAAAGTCATTTCACCACCTGAAAGTGATGTCATGCTCTTTAACGATTTACCTGGAGGACATGCATCAATATCAACACCTGTATTAAGCATATCTTCTGGATCAGTAAGAATTAACTTAGCATTACCACCTTTAAATAATTTCTTAAATACTTCACCAAATTCTTTATTAACTTCATTAAATGTTGATTCAAATCTTTCTATCATAGTTTGATCTAAATCATTAATAACTTCTAATAAGTCATTTATAGCATTATTTAAGTCTTCTCTTTGATCAGTTAAGAAAGTATATCTAGTATTAACTCTTTCAAATTCTTGTATAGAACCTATATTAACTTCTCCAAGATCTTTTATATCTCTCTTTAATCTATTAACTTTAGTTCTAGCAACTTCTTCATCTAAATCTAATACATAATCAGCTTTAGCTTTTTCAAAAGTTAATTGATATTCTTCACTTAATCTATTTAATAAATTATCTAATTTAATATCCATCTTACCAATAGATATTTCTAATTCTTTAATTTCATTTAATTTCTTATTATATTCTGAATTAGCTTTCTTATTAATTAATTCTAATTCTTCTATTTCATTTAATAAATCATTTTTAGAAGATTTTAAACCATTTAACTTAGATTGTAATTCTTCCTTCTTAACAGATACATCTAAGTAATTCTTTAATACTTCATCTAATTCTTTATCTAATTCATCTTTAATTACATTTGAAGTACCATTTATTTCATCTTGTACTCCTTTTAATTTAGTTTTATTAGATTCTAATTCATTAGTCTTAAGTAATAAAGCTTCTTGTTTAGATGTTCTATTACCTTTAAGTTCAAATAATTTATTTTGTAATATATCTATTTCTTTATCTATTTCAGATATAGTAGATTGTAAGTTATCTTTTTGATTAGTTACTATAGCTAAATCTTTAGTACATTTTTCAAGTTCTAATCTATCATTTAATAATCCTGATGAATTCTTTTTAAATCCACCTGTCATAGAACCACCTGTATGAAGTAATTCTCCATCAAGTGTAATAACTCTATATCTATAATCTAATTTCTTACCCAACTTATTCATTGAATCAATACTATCTACTATTAAAGTATTACCTAATTGATTATCAACAATATTTTGATACATAGGATTAAACTTAACTAAGTTGGAAGCTACATCAATAAAACCAACTACTTCTTTAGCTTCTCTCACAACTGATTCATCTACAGTTCTACCTTTAATAATACTAATTGGGAAAAATGTTGCTCTTCCTAATTTATTATCTTTTAAATAATTAATAGCAGCAGTACCACATTTTTCATCATCTACTACTATTACATTTTGATTAGCTCCTAATGCAGTTTCAATAGCAGTAGTATATTTTTCATCTACCTCTATTAATTTAGTTAATACATTATGAATACCATTTAATCTAGGATTATTTAAAACTGACTTAACTGCAAATGGTAACTTAGTATCATTTTCAATTGCATCATTTAAAATATTTATTCTATTCTTTAACGATATTTCTTCTTGTACTTTATTATTAATTTCAGTTATAACTGAATTCTTTCTTAATACACTAGATTTATAATCATTTTCATATTTTTCAATATCTGTATTAATAGATTCTATTTCTTTAGATTTAGACTTAATATCTCCTTCTAAAGAAGCAATTACTTTCTTAAACTCTATTTCATTATCTTTTAATAATAAAATATTATTTTGTAATTTTTGATCATCTACTTTATATTTCTTTCTTTCTGATATTACTTGTTTCTTAGTTTCTAATTCAGCTAATTCTGAATTAGTTCTAATTAATTCATCAGATACTTTAGAAATATCTTCATCTAATTTAATATTCTTAGTTTTTAATGATTCTAATTTAGAAGAATCAACTGAATTACTATTATCTAAAGTTAATAATTCTTCATTAGATTTTTCTAATCTTTCTTTAGATTCAGAATATGTATTATTAATATTATTAATATCACTTGCAAGTAAAGCTATTTCTATACCTTTAAGTTCTTCTTTATATTCTACATATTTCTTAGCTATTTCTGCTTGTTCTCTTAAAGGATTAACATTTACTTCTAATTCTTGAATAACTAAATTAACTTTTTCTAAGTTATCATTAGTGTTATCAAGTTTTCTCATTGTTTCTTCTTTACGTTTTTTATATTTTAATACACCAGCTGCTTCTTCAATGATTGCTCTTCTATCTATTGGTCTACCTTTTAATATTTCAGCAATCTTACCTTGACCAATTATTGAATAAGAATCTGGAGATGAACCTGAATCTATAAATAAATCAGTTATATCTTTTTTTCTAACTTTACTATTATTAATATAGTATTCACTTTCACCTGTTTTATATACTTCTCTTTTAATTTCTATTTCATCAAATTCACTTGCTAAATAATGATCACGGTTATCAAAAGTTAACGATACCCATGCTCTTGAAGATGGTTCTCTTGTTTGAGATCCTTGGAATATTACATCTGTCATGGTATCTCCACCACGGATTTCTTTTAATGAAGATTCACCTAATACCCATCTAACAGCATCTACTACATTAGATTTACCAGATCCATTTGGACCTACTATACCTGTAATTCCATCTCCAACTTCAATTTCAATTTTATCAGCAAACGATTTAAAACCATGTGCCTTAATACTTAATAGTTTCACTTATATCACCCAGCCATCTTGTCTATAGCGTCTCTTGCAGCATTTTGTTCTGCTTCTTTTTTATTTCTACCAGTTCCTACTCCATACTTAATATTATCAACATATACTTCTACTTCATATGTTTTATTATTTTGAGGTCCTGTTTCATTTATTATTTTATATTCAATAGTTCCTTTATCCATTTGAACCATTTCTTGTAAATATGATTTTGAGTCAATTATAAATTTAACGTTTTCTTCTACATAAGGTACGATTATATTTAAAGCATATTTTTTAGCAACCGAAAAACCATGTTCTAAATAAATAACTGCTAAAACAGATTCAAAACAATCTGCTACTATACTTTGAGTTTTTTGATCTACACCATTTCCAACTCTAATATGAGGAGTTAATCCAATTGCATTTGAATATTCAAATAAAGCTTCTTCACATACATATGAGGCTCTTATTTTAGACATTTCTCCTTCTTTACTATCTGAATATAAATAGAAGTATTCAGAAGTTGCAAGTTCTAATACTGCATCTCCTAAGAATTCTAATCTTTCATAAGATGGAACACCATGTTCATTTGAATATGATGAATGTGTTAATGCTTGTAATAATAATTCATTATTTTTGATTGTAATTCCTCTTGACTCTAAGAAATCCATAATCATCACCTTACAACATTATACAAAAAAGAAACCTTTATATCTAGATTAAATTGTTAATATTTGGTATATTTGTGTTGTAAAGAGGGATATTTATATGAAATTCAAAAAAATAATTAATACAATTCTTATAGGAGTTATTACAGTTACATGTTTAACAGGATGTGGTTCTAAAAAAATAGAAAAAGCAAATATATTAACCACAACCTATGCTCTACAATACTTAGTAGACAACTTATCAATTAATAAAAATAATAATAGTACTATATACCCTGCTGGAGTTAATACAGATGATTATACTTTAACAGATAAACAAATTAATACGTTTGCTAAAAAGAATAATATATTTGTTTATAATGGTTTAACTAAAGAAAGAAAAATAGCTTTAAGTTTAATTAATACAAATAACAATCTAACTGTAATTGATTGTACTAAAGGTATGAGTATTATTAATGATGGTGAAGAATTATTCTTATCACCTTCTAATTATCTTATGTTAGCGCAAAATATGAAAAATGAATTCCTAGAACAAACTAATTCAAGAGTTACTAAAGAAGAAATTGAAGATAAATATGAAAAATTAAAACTTACTATTTCAACATATGATGCTAATTTAAAAGAAATAGCATCTTTATCAAAGAACAACACTATTGTTGTTGGTAATAATGCTTTTGAATTCTTAGAGAAATATGGTTTTAATGTATTAACTGTTCAAGATGTAGATAATACTAAAAATGATATGCAATATTCTAAAGAAGCAGTTAAATCTAAAGTAGCTTCATATGTATTTGTTTTATCTACTGATGAAGAATCAGAAAATGTTAGTACATTAGAAAAATTAGGTGCTAAAAAAATAGTTATTAATTCAATGAAAAATTTATCTGAAGAAGATAAAAATAATAAAGTCACTTATGAAACAATCATGAATGATTTAATTGAAAATATTAGAACTGAGGTAAACAACTAATGAATAAAACACTACTAATAACTCATGTTGATTTAGATGGTGTATCTCCTATTATTCTACTTAATTTAACTGGTGTTAAATTTGATTATAAAAATGTAGAAATAGTAGATTTAGATGATACATTACATAATCTAATAGATACAGAAGATATAAAAAAATATGAACAAATATATATAACTGATTTAACTGTCCCAGTATGGGCATATGAATATTTTAAAGATAATAATATTAATGTTAAAGTATTTGATCATCATGAAGTACATTTATACGGAAACGAATATGGATTTGCAACTGTTAAAGTGAATTTAGGTGATCATCAAACATGTGGAACTGAATTATTCTATGAATATTTAAAAGGTATCTACCCTGCTATTAATACTAAAAAAATAAAACAATATGTAGACTATGTTACAGAATTAGATACATGGCATTTTACAAGTGATATTCCTAAAGAAATAGATTCACTAAAAAATACATATGGTACTAAAGAATTTGTTAAATCAATTACTAGAAGATTAAAATCTTCTAAACCTACATTTGAATTCACTGCATTTGAAAAGAAATTTACTAAACTAAAAAAAGAAGAACTACAAAGATATATGGAAGCTAAAGAAGAAAAAATGCTTCTATATGAAATAAATGGCAAAAAATGTGGTGTATTATTTGCTGAAAGAAATAAATCTGAATTAGGTAATTATATATCTGTAAATCATCCTGAATTAGATTTAGTAATAATGTTAGATGCTTCATCAAGAATTAGTTATAGAACTAATAGAGATGATGTTAATGTTTCAGACTTCGCTATTCAATATGGTGGTGGTGGTCATCAAAAAGCATCTGGATCTAAGTTTGATGATGATGATAGAAACAAAATTATTGAAGAATATTTTAAAGGAGCAAAAAGACTAGAAAAGGAAGAAGAAAACTAGTCTTTTTTATTGACTTAAACATTATACTCTTGTATAATTAATTTAGTCGTTTTGGAGTAGTACTCAAGAGGCTGAAGAGGGATCCCTGCTAAGGATTTAGGTCGGCGAATGCTGGCGCGAAGGTTCAAATCCTTTCTACTCCGCCATTTAAATAATAAACATCAACATAAGTTGATGTTTTTATTTTATATAAAATAAAAAGAAGCAATTATGCTTCTATTTTTATTTCTTTTCACTTTCAGGAATATCAACGTGTTTTGCAGCTGGTTCCATTAATACTTCTGGATGTTTAAACATATATTCTAATAGTTTTAATGCTTTAACAAAGTAGAAACCATCAGCAATTCTTTCATCAATTGTTGCACCTATTTCCATATAATACTTATTACCCTCTTCAACTATTTCACCAAATGTAATTAAAGATGAAGCAGTACCAAAGTTTGTTAAGTTATGATAAATAGCTCCAGTTTTAAATGTACCTAGATTTGATACTATAGCTGATGAATAATATAAATTATCTGCTATTAATGATTTAGGTAAACAACCTTTTCTATCCATATATTTTAATATACCAATAAGAGGAACTCTTATTATATTTGGTAAATGTCCTATTTTATCTACAAAGTTATCTAATCCTCCATGCTTAGCACTTCTGATCTTCTTAACTTGATTATAAACAAATTCAGATATATCTAATACAGTTGAATCTTCTGGAATTTTAACTACAGTTAATAATTCAACTGAATCATCTTCAAATTTTTCTTTTGCTACAAATGATATAGAAACATCATCATGAGTAAAGATATGTCTATCTTGAACATAATAATTCATTTTAGGTCTAGAATATAATGTCTTACCTAATAAGAATACTAATCCATGAAAGAAAGTAACATGTTCATGTTCTTTCTTTAAATCCTTAATATATTTAACGAATTCAGTTACATCTAACTTTCTATTCATATAAACTGCAGAATCACATCTATTTGGTTTAAAATCACATAATAATGTTGCCATTCCTGTTGTATTTGGTGCTTTTGTTCTTTTCATATAAACTCTCCTATCTTGTATAATGCTTAACCACTAATATTATAACACATAAAGAAACAATTAATATAATCCATTCTATAAGTGTATTAAAATCTTGTATATTTAATTCAGTATATTCATTAGTATCATTATCTTTAGTTTCTTCTTTTTTATCTTCTTTAATAATTAATTTCTTTATATCATTATAATCTAAATCATATGATTCTAATATATAATTATATTTAGAAACAAT
>CAMOID010000035.1 GCA_946615975.1 uncultured Caryophanales bacterium | reverse complement strand
GATTTTTACAAATATATTTTCAGATTTATCTTTTTCTTCAGTATTTTCTTTTTCTACTTCAGATACTACAGTAGTAGTTGTTTCTTCTACATTTTTAGTAGTTGAAGTAGCTTTAACTGTAGTTGAAGGTTTAGTTGTTGTGGTTGTTGTAGAAGCAACTGTAGTTGTTGTTGTAACTACTTCTTTCTTTTCTTCTTTAACATTTACATTTAATCCTTCTACCTTAGTATCTACTTTACTATTAATATCAACAACTTCTGGATTTTTTAAAGTAATATAAGTATTACCTTCTCCTTTAGCTCTAAAGTATAAAGTATATACATTAGTTTTATCATTAATACCATTATCTAAATAATAATCTAAAGCAGCAATCTTATTTATATCTTTATTAATATAAACAGGATAATTATTATCTGCTTCTTTTGTACTAATTAATTCTAAAATAGAATTATCATAATCAATATAACCACCAAAAGCATGAATACCATCATTAGTTTCTTTAACATCATCAATGATCATATTAACTTTTATTACTTTTCCATTTGTTAATTCATTATTACCTTCAAATTTAATAGTTGCTGTTCCTTGTGCATTTACTACAGTAGGAATAGCTATTAAACCTAGTGAAAGTATACCAACCAATAATTTCTTTTTCATAAATAAAACCCCCTAAATTTTATCCATGATGCCTCTTTTTCATTAAGTTGCTGGATATTATAGCAAAAAAGTTATTATTTGGCAAATTTTGAAGCAATAAAAAAGAGGCATTAGCCTCTCATTTTTTATTTTTTCTTCTTAGTTGTTGTTGTAGTTGCTTTAGTTGTTGCAGTAGTTGTAGTATTAGTTTCTTTACCATCATCTACTTTTTTAGTTGTTGTTGTTTCTTTTTTATCAAAACCACAATCTAAAGTAACTTTAATATCATAATCTTTAGCACCATATGGTTCTTTTGGATAAATAGCAACTTTTGTATTAGAAGAGTTACATGCTTCACCATCAGCATTTTTAAATTCATTTAAGATATTTTCTTGTTCAGTAGTATTGCTTCTAGCTAAGTTAGCTAAATTTATTTTAATACCATTTTGAGAATATCCTTTAACGAATTCTTTTCTTGCTTCATCATCTTTTCCTACTTGTTTGTAGTAATATTCTTCATAGAAATTTCTTCCTAATTCTTCTAATCTAGTAGTTAATTGCTTTTCTACTTTTTTATTTTTATTACCAATTGTACCAGTTGCAAATAATATAACTACTACTATAACAACGATAGCAGCAACAATACCGCAAATAATAGCAATTGATTTTTTACGATTTTCAACACTAAACATCTTTCCTAAAAATTCCTTCATAACCAAATCCTCTTTCCCATTTTTTATATCTATCTAAATTATAGCACATATTTACGTAAATACACAATAGATTTTTACTCTCCTATAATTCTATAAGTAGTTCCATCTCTAGTATCTAATAGTTCTATTCCTTTAGATAATAAGTCATTTCTAATTGAATCTGCTAATTCAAAATCTTTATTCTTTTTAGCTTCTTTTCTTTTCTCAATTAAAGCTAATATTTCAGCTTCATTTTCAACAGTTTTCTTATCTGGAACTAAATTAATTGAGAATACCTTATCAAATGATTTAACTAATTCTAATTTAGTATGTCCATTTAAATTAGAATCTTTTAATACTTCATATAATACTGATACAGCATTAGCAGTATTTAAATCATTAGATAATTCTTCTTTAAATTTATTATTATAAATATCAAATGAAGTTTGATCTAAATCACCATTATCAACAATATTTGATATTCTTGTTCTTAATTTCTTTAATGTATCTTCAGCTTGAGCTAAATTATCATATGTAAATAATAATTGTTTTCTATAATGAGAATTAATTACCATGAATCTAAATGCAAGAGGATCATATCCTTGTTCTTCTAATACACTTACTGTTAATATTGCTCCATTAGATTTAGACATCTTACCAGATTCATCTAATAAGTGTTCATTATGGAACCAATAATTACACCATTTATGTCCAAGATAACTTTCACTTTGAGCTATTTCATTTGTATGATGTGGGAAGATATTATCTACTCCACCACCATGAATATCTAAATATTCTCCTAAGTATTTAATGGATATACCAGAACATTCAATATGCCATCCTGGATATCCTTTACCCCATGGAGAATCCCATAGTAATTCATGATGTTCAAATTTAGATGTAGTAAACCATAAAGCAAAATCAGCTTGATTCTTTTTAGCCTCATCTTCTTCAACAGATTCTCTAGCACCTACTACCATTTCATCCATTTTATGATTAGTTAATTTATAATAATCATCTAATTTAGAAATATCAAAATAAACATTACCACCTGATATATAAGCATATCCATCTTCTAATAATTTAGTAATCATAGTTATGTACATATCTATATTTTCAGTTGCTGGAGAAACTATTTCAGGTCTCTTACAATTGATTTTATCAAAATCTTTAAAGAACGCTTCTGTATAGAACTTAGCAATTTCCATAGCTGATTTATGTTCTCTTTCAGCAGCTTTCATCATCTTATCTTCACCAGAGTCTGAATCACTTGTTAAATGTCCTACATCTGTAATATTCATAGCTCTAGTAACATCATATCCTAAATATCTAAGTGTTTTTTCTAATAAATCATGTCCAATATAATTTCTCATATTTCCTATATGAGCATAATGATATACAGTTGGACCACATGTATATATTTTTACTTTTCCTTCTTCATGAGGAATAAAGTCTTCTACTTTTCTTGTTAATGTATTATAAATTTTCATAATTGTTCTCTCCTTCTTATTTAATATTATTTAATAAAAAAGAATTAACAACATCGTTTAGTATTTTTCTTCATATTTCTCATCTCTTTATATATTATACATTAAAAACGTTATTATTTAAATAAAAAAACTATTCCCGGGAATAGTTATCAAATTTCTTAACTACATGTTTTTAGATAATCAACAACTGTATTAACAAACAAAGCATTACTTGGACAACAGTTGTCATAACCGATTGAATAACCAAAGACCTTTTCTATTAAGTCAACGCTTCCGTTGTTCCATGATTTCTCTATAGATTCTCTAATACATTTAGTTATATTATTACAACTAGAACCATATTTTAGAGAAAGCGATTCGTATAGATCATTCATTTTAAAAGAACTTATATTATTAAATATAATATCAGATATCATATCGAATAAATAACGAAATCCTTTTAATTTGGATGACATACCAAGCCCATGCAACAATCCTATAATGTCAAACTCTCCGCACATCATGGGTGTGTCTACCTCCCTTTATTCTAGTTAGAGTTTAAATATTTAAACTCTCAAAAATTAAAATTAATTTTTGGTATACATATACCAAAAAAAGATAATAAACCTATTATCTCTTTTTGTCAAATTTATTATCTTTTACTTAAGAATTCAATTGCTTTTTGTATTTGATTATCATTTTCAATTGAAGGATCTTCAGCATATTTTTTATCTAATTCTACACTTATACCAGGATTAATACCTACTCCATCAATAGAATTACCACTTGGAGTTGTCCAATTAGCAACAGTATACTTAATCATATTCTTTTTACTTAAAGATGCGGTTTGTTGTACTTTACCTTTTCCATATGATTTTTTACCTATTAAAGTAGCTCCATATGATTCTTTCATAGCACCTGCTAAAACTTCACTTGCAGAAGCACTTTTTTCATTAATTAAAACTACAACTGGATAATTTCTATCAACATTAGATGTTGATTTAACTAATGTAGTTTCACTCTTAGTAGTTAATCCATATAAAGTTTTACCTTCTTTAATAAATAATTCTAGAATATTTGTACATTTATCTAATAATCCACCACCATTAGATCTTACATCTATTATTAAAGAATCTATACCTTTTTCTTCAAGTTTTTCTAATTCACTTTTAAATTGTTTATATGAATTATCATTAAAAGTTTGTAAATATATATAACCAATATTCTTATTATTTTTATTAAACATTTCACTATAAACAATTGGTATTTCTACATCTTTTACATCAACAACTGTATTAAATGTATTATTATCTCTATCGATTGTTAAAGAAACAGTATCTTGTTTAATAAGTTTATTTCTATATTCATTATAATCAAAATTATCATCTATTGGATCACCATCAATTTTAATTATTTTATCACCTGGTTTAATACCAGATTTACTAGCTGGTGTATTATCAAATACTTCTACAACAATATATGAATTTTCATATCTAACCATAGATATTCCTATACCTTTATACTCACCATCTAATGTATTTGTTAAAGATGTAGTATCTTCTGTATCTAGTACTATAGAATATTTATCATTTAAATATGTCATCATACCTTTAATAGCAGCTGATGATAGTTCTGATTCATTAACATCTTCATAATAATATTTTGTTATCTTATTATATGATTTAATAATATCTTTTAAATTATTATTTGTAATTGTTCCTGTTCCAAATCTAACAGTAAGAACATATGTTAAAGAAACACTTAATATAATAAAAGCTAATGTAATAAAAACTACTTCTTTTAGACTAAATTCATTTAAATTTTTTCTAGTCTTTTTTCTTCTTGTCTTCTTCTTGTTGTCCTTCATCTTCATACACCATACACCCTAAAATAAGTATATCACACAATAAAAAAAGATGTGACAAAAATCACATCTTTTTATTAATTAAATTTAATTCCATCAATTGCTGAATAAATATCTTGTTTATTACTCTTCATTTCAACAATTTTACCTTTTTTAACTTTAATTAAAGTTGGACTAGCTATCTTAGAATGTTTTAATCCTTCCATATCTTCTGGCATTACTTCATTAACATTTCCATCTTTAGCATAGTATGCTTCATTCATCTTACTTGATAAATCTACTGAATATATTTTAGAGTCTCCTTTATATCCACTTACTAAGTTTGAATAATAAGAAGCATCATCACTACTCTTATCATAGAATAAAACCATATATTCTTTTTCACTTTGTTTTAATGCATCATCTGCTAATATTATAGTAGCATCATATGATACTTCTGTAGTTGTAGTTGTTGTAGTATCATCTTGATATTTATCTTTTGTAACATATTTAGCATTTACATAATATAAACCACCAACTAATATACAAATTACTACTAATGCAATTATAAATGTTACTATTGTAGAATTATCATGATCTACTGTTGTATTTTTTAATTGTTTAGTTTCAAATTTAATTTCTTTTGTCTTCTTTGTGTCTTTTATATCTTTCTTCATGTTCTTCACCTATTACTTATTATAACATATATTGATATTATTTTTAATATCAACATTTGAAGATTCTTGAGAAGAATCATTATTTGTATCTAAAATAATACTTATTTCATTTTCTATTTTTTTGATGTTTTCTTCATTACGTTTTATTTCTTCAGAAAGTAATTCATTTCTTGATTCCATTACCTTCAATAGTTTATTTAAGTCTCTTATTTTATCTTCCATCTTCCAAATCTCCCAACAAGAAGTTATTATAAATTAAAACATATATATAATCAATAAAAAAATAGGAAGTTATTTAACTTCCTATGCTTTTTGTTCAACTACATAATACTTGTCATTATCATTGATAACAATAACAGTTGCAGTAGTATCATAACCATATTTAATTCTATATGTCCATGTTAATTCTATTTCATATGCATCATATGTTACATCATCACTAGTATCTTTATCAGTACCATTATTATAAACATATTTAGATTCTTTAATAGTATCAACTTCTATAGACTTAACTTCAGGTAAATTTTGATCTCTTTGTTTTCTAGAATTATCTTCTACATATAAATATAGAGTATCCATTACTTGAGTTCTATAATTATCAGCTATAGTTGGCCATATCAATTCAGTACTTATATCATATTTGTTTAATTTATTATTTATACTATATAAATCAACAATATACATTTCAGCAACTGACTTAGCATATTCTTTTTTGTTAATATCTTTACTTTCTAAATTCTTTTTTAATTCATTAAATAATTCTTTATATAATTCAGAATCTTGGTCATCTAGAGTTATTCCATATCCTTCTATTTCATTTATATTCTTTTTAACAGTTTCTTGTGGTTTATTATTTTTATTATTTCCTATAACTAAGAAACATAAATAACCTATTACACTTATAACTGCAATAATAACTAATACAAATGAAATAGTTTTTACAACTTCTTTATTAACCTTTTTCTTTTTCTTAGTTTCTATTTTCTTTACTTTTATATCTTCTTTACTCATTTGTAATTAAACCATCCTTCTCTTTAGATTTTTCTATTAAATCATACACTATTATATCATTACTAATATTTAAAATATCAGATGTTAGTTTTTTTCTATCTTCAATATAACTTGCATCTAATGTTGTGTCAACATTTAATACTTTATAATTGCTTTGACTATCATAATAATAAACATCTTTAGTAATAAAATTACCATTTGGGAATATAACAGTATTATTATTTTTAATATTAAAGATATCATTACCTAAAGCATATTTAGGTTCAATACCTAACATATTTCCTATTGTAGGTAATACATCTATCATTCCCATAGGATATGAATATGTTCCTTTTAGTTTTTTATCTTTAGTAAATAGTATTAAAGGAACTTTCTTAAATACTTCATGATCATAATAATCATATTCATCATATAAAGGATCATCTGTAGTTCTATCTTCTCCTGTTAACGGATCAAAGTTAATCATATGTTCAAAATCATTCTTACTTATTTGAGCTGCATGATCACCATAGAATACAAATAATGTTTTATCAAATGCAGGATTACTATTAATATAATCTAATAAATCACCTATACATTTATCAGCATAATGAACTGATTGAATATATCTACCTAATAGACTCATATCTGATCTAGATAAATAATCCCATACTATTTCTTTTTTAGTAGTAGGATCTATTTTACCTGTATGATATTTAATATCAAATGCATCTTCACCTGATGTATAAATAGGATCATCAAATGGCGTATGATTAGTTAAACTTATTAAAGTTCCCATGTAATGTTCATATTCATTACTATCTTTTACCATATCATTTATTTGAGTTATGAAATCATTACTTTGTCTAAAGAATGATTCATCACTTAATCCTAATCCTACTAATTCATCTAATTCATAATATGTTTCATCATAGAATTTTTTATATCCTAAAGAATAATGCATTTTATTTCTATTCCACATAGCAGCTTTATTACCATGCATTGAGAAAGTATAATATTTTTTATCACTTAATAGTTTTTCTAATGATTCATAATTTCTATTATAGTAAGATACAAATACAGTTCCTGATTGAACAGGCATTAAAGATGTATTCATTGTAAATTCAGTATCACTTGAAGTTCCAACACTTACTTGTGCATAGAAATTATCAAAATACATACTATTATCTTCTTTAACTAATTTATTTAAATTAGGAGTAACTTCTTCTCCATTTATTTCTAATCCAATTAAGAATTGCATTATAGATTCCATATGCAATGTTATGACATTATAACCTTCTAACATATTTGTATATTTATTCTTTTTATGTTCAGGTTTTTCTGCATAATAATCAGTAAATCTTTTCAATGCTTTTTCTTCACCAAATGCTGCATTTATTTTAGTATCAATAACTTTGATAATATCATTACCTTGATATATTAAGAAACCAAATCTTTGAACAATATATTCTCTATTCCATTGTTGATCTAATCTTTGAGTTTCCCAACTCTCTAAACTAGCTATATTACAAAATAAGAATATACCACCTAATATAAGTGCATAGATAAATGTTTTTAAAGATTTCTCTACTTTCTCTACTGCCTTTATATAATCTTTATTTACTAAATATCTATGATATAAATAATAAATAATTGGCATTAATAAATATACAAAATTACACCAACTTATTTTATCCCATATAGCATTAGTAACTTCTCCTGTTTGTCCTAATGTTTCTAATAAACCAATAGATACAAAACTATAGAAGAATGCATAATATATAGAATTAATAATATTTAATGCAGTAAATATTATTAATAAAGTATTCCAATATATAAATTGTCTTTTGACTTTAAAGGCATATCCAAATGATCCTATTAACAAGATAAATGCTATATCAAACATATATGCACCAAAGTAAAAATGATGTATTGTTAAAACCATACATAATAGAAAACTAATACATGAAAGTAATACAAATGATAGATATTGTCTATTATATAAAACAAAATTTTTTAATTCATTAAAAGCATATTTTAATTTATCTTTAATATTAAAATTTCTAATATAATTAATTATTTTATTATCCTTCTTTATATTCTTTTTCATATAATACCTTCTATCATTTTTCTATATAGAATTATAACATAATTTATATAATAATAAAATTCACTTTTTATTTATTTTTTCTTGATTTAATAATCATATTTTGTTATATTATTAGTACGTAATGAAACGCAGGTGTGGTTCAACGGCTAGAATGCGACCTTGCCAAGGTCGAGACGAGGGTCCGACTCCCTTCACTTGCTCCATTTGAAATTAATACTCAATTCATAAGAATTGAGTTTTTTTATTAAAT
>CAMOID010000034.1 GCA_946615975.1 uncultured Caryophanales bacterium | reverse complement strand
TTCTTTTTATTTCATATATAGAATTATAAAAATTATCTAAGATATTTTTATCTATATCATTTATATTTCTAACTATATATTTCATATACATCACATCTTTATTATAGCATATTAGGAATTATAATGAATTTATGTTATAATACTGAACTAGTTGGGAGGTTTTTGGTATGTATAAGTATTATGACATTATTGATCAAAATAAAAAGATAGATATATATGATCCTAAATTATCTAATTATACTGAAGTACAATATAAACTCCCTATAGAATTCTTTAATAAAAATTCAGCTTTATTTGTAGAATTACATAATGTATTTAATACATTTTGTATGATAACTGAAGAATCTATTTTCAATTGTTTAGAAGGAAGAATACCACTTGAAGAAATATATGATGTAATATCTACATATAAAAATATTTCATTAAGAAGAGATAATGATTTTGATGATCATTATTTATTTGTAGATGATTTTTATAGAATAACAAATCCATCTAATTATATATGTGAAAATTATTTATGTGATATGGAAAACATGTTAAAAGTATTAATAAAACTATATCCTAAAAATGATTATTATAAAGTTATTTATAATGAAACAATGAGAGTATATGATGAATTAAGAAAGACTAATTGTATTGTAGTATCAGATCCATATATAAAAATAGAATTACCTAATTCATGGTATATAACTAGAAATGGTTCATTATATAATTCTATGGGAAAAGGTGGACATAAAGAAAGTAATCTAGAATATCCTATATCAGATATTCAAAGAGGAATGTTTCCTTGTTTTTTCATAGATGAAAGAAATAAGTATTTAGAAGAATACAATACTACAAAAGAAAGAGGATATATTACAAGAGATCAATATGTTAAATATCTTAATTGGTATGGTGTATGTGATTCATTTATAAATAATAGAATATATCACAAAATAATAGTTGATTTAGTTTTAGGAATAATAAGAGCTCATGTTGATTTATATGAAGCATTTGATAAATTAGAATATTCAGAAAAATATGAAGATGAATTAAAGAAATTATTTGAAATGTGTAATTATCAATATGATGATTTATTAGTAAGATTTGTAGGTATGTCTAAAGTAAAAGCAAGTGGTTTACCATTTGTATGTACTACTGATACTTATGAAATGGATTTCCATGAATATACTGAAAGAGGATATTCTATTGATTTAGTAGATCCAATTATAGTAGAAGATGGAGAAGTAAAAGAATTAAGTTTAGATAGTCATAGAAAGATAAAGAAAATATTAGGAAAATAATATAAGGAGGTAATAATATGAAACATAAAAACTTAAAAGTTAAAAGAGCATGTTTTGTATTAGTATCTTCTTTTATTTTATATGGATATTTAAAATATGATCATGTATATAATCCAACATATGTTATTACAGAAGATGAAGATTATTTTGCTACTTATTCAAATGGAAAAATATATATAGGTGATCATGAATATATTAATTCTATAAAATATAAAATAGGTAAGAATGATATTATTGTATATGATGAAAGAAATGGATTAGATCCTAATATGCAAATAGTCTCATCTTATAAAATTAATGATAAAGATATAAGAAATGAAATATTAGAAGTATTACAAATATATGAAAGTTTATATCCTAGTAAATGGGATAGAACAATAGAAACTATGAGATTAGAATGGTTTGCTCATAATATAAGCCATAGTTTTAATTATAAAACTGATCATTCTGATGATGTAGATTTAGACAATGATGATCAACTAAAATATGAGAATGTAAAGATACTTAATAAATTGTTGCACCTATAATAATAACAATACTATAATTATTATAGGAAGTGATTATATGGTAATTACAATAGATGGTTTATCTGGAAATGGTAAAACAACATTAGCTGATATGATAGCTAAACAATTAGGTTTTAAAAGAGTATCAGCAGGTGATTTTTTTAGATGTATAACATATGAAATGTTATCAAAAAATTTAGATATAGATAATAATAGAGATCAAACAATTGAATATTTAAATACAATAGATATTACATATGATGATAACAATAATGTTTTATTAAATGGATTAAATGTCACTGATGTTATTAGATCAAAAGAAGTATCTGTTAATTCATCAAAGATTGCAAATAATAAAGATATTCAAAATATAGTAACTTTATTACAAAGACATTACTTAGATAAACATAATGTTGTATTAGATGGAAGAGATGTTGGTACCAGAGTAGCACCAGATGCAGATTATAAATTTTATATATATGCAGATAGAGAAACTCGTATTAAAAGATTAATGGAAGAAAAACCAGATGTTGATAGAGCAGAGATAGAACAAGAATTAGAAACAAGAGATCTATATGATTTAAAAGGTAATTTTGTTAGACCAACTGGTGCATTTGAAATAGAAACATCTAATAAAACATTAGAACAAGTATTTCAAGAAATGATATCTAAAATAGATCCAAATAAACCTAGAACAGTAATAGAAGCAAATGATTAAAAAGAAATATAAAAATATTTCTTTTTTTCTTGAAAAATAAAATATAATTTTATATAATTCTTTTAAGGGTGTTAAATATGAGAAATACTAGATGTTTAAAACAATCAATTTGCACAACTAGAAAACATATAGGGCTTATTTCTCCTATTTTTTATTTATTCAATTAAAGAAGATATTGGTGGTATCTTCTTTTTTTTGAGTAAATTTTTACACCTAAAACGAAAGGAAGAGATTTATGAAAAAGAGAATGACATATGATGTCGAAGAAACTCCACCTATAGCAAAGTGGATAATTCTTGCGTTTCAACATGTATTCGCAATGTTTGGAGCTACAGTATTAGTTCCTATACTTGTTAATGCAGCTGCAGGAGCAGAAGTATTAACTATTCCAGTTGCATTAGTTGCATCTGGTATTGGTACATTAATTTATATTTTATGTACTAAAGGAAAATCACCAGTTTATCTTGGAAGTTCATTTGCATTTATTGCACCAATAGCTGCTGCTTATGTTAAAGGCGGTATATCTGGAGCAATGACTGGAGTAATGGCAGTTGGTTTAATCTACATAGTAGTTGCAACTATCATTCACTTTACAGGAAAAGATTGGTTAGAAAAACTATTACCACCAGTAGTAATTGGACCAATGATTATGGTAATCGGATTAGGACTTGCTTCATCAGCAATCTCAAATATTGGAATTGCAGAAGGACAAGTATTTGAATGGAAAAATGCAGTAGTTGCATTAGTATCATTCTTAGTTACCGCTTTAGTAATGACTAGAGCAAAAGGTTTATGGAAAGTTATTCCATTCTTAATTGGTATTATTTCAGGATATGTATTATCTGCATGTTTAGGATTAGTAGATTTCCAACCTGTATTAGAAGCAGCTTGGTTACAAGTACCTAATTTCCAAATACCATTTGTACATTATCAATTAAATTTTGCAGCATTAGTTACAATTGCTCCAATTGCATTAGTAACTATGTGTGAACATATTGGAGATCATACATCTTTATCAAATATTATTGGTAGAGATTTAATTAAAGAACCAGGACTTGATAGAACATTATTAGGTGATGGTTTAGCAACATTTGTAGCAGGTGCATTAGGTGGACCAGCAAACACTACTTATGGTGAAAATACAGCAGTAGTTGGTATCACTAAAGTTGCATCAGTTAAAGTAATTGGACTTGCTGCAATATTTGCAATCATCTTAGGTTTCTTTGGTAAATTTACAGCATTAGTACAATTAATACCTTCACCAGTTTTAGGTGGAGTATCAATCTTACTATATGGTTTCATTGCTGTAAATGGTTTAAAAGTTTTAATCAAAAATCAAGTTAACTTTGATGATAACAAAAATGTAGCAGTAGCTGCAGCAATGTTAGTAATTGGTTTAGGAGGAGCTACAATCTCAATTGTAAATGGAGATTTAGATATAGCATTCTCTGGTATGAGTTTAGCAGCAATAGTTGGTATCTTATTAAACTTAATAATTCCATCTGACAAAGATGCATTACCAAATGAATTAGATTGGGAAATGCCTTCTGAAACAGAAGCTGCAATTGATACAATTAAAAATGAAGTTAAAAAGGAAGTAAAAAAAGCAGTAGCTAAAAAAGCACCTGCTAAAAAGAAAACAACAAAGAAGAAATAAGAGGTATATATGAAGACAATTGAATTAGATCATCCATTGATAACTCATAAATTATCAATTTTAAGAAGTAAAGATACAGGAACTAAAGAATTTAGAGAATTAATATCAGAAATAGGAATATTCTTATTATATGAAGCATTAAGAGATGCTAAATTAGATGATATAACTATAGAAACACCTATAACTGAAATGAAAACAGGTAGATTAAATGAAGACAACTATGCATTCCTTCCAATCTTAAGAGCAGGAACAGGAATGGTAGATGGTATTCTTCAAGTATTACCAAATGCTAAAATAGGACATATAGGAATGTATCGTGATGAAGAAACTTTTGTTCCTCATAGATATTTCTTTAAAGTACCAAAAGATATAGTTAATCGTGAAGTTATTATTCTTGATCCAATGTTAGCAACAGGAGGTTCTGCATTAGATACTATTGAAGAACTAAAAAGCATTGGTGTAAAGAAAATAAAGTTTTTATGTATAATAGCTGCACCTGAAGGATTAAAAGTAGTTGAAGAAAAACATCCTGATGTTCAAATATATGCAGCTCATATCGATGATCATTTAAACGAAAACAAGTATATTGTTCCTGGTTTAGGTGATGCTGGCGATAGAATTTTTGGAACTAAATAGATTCAAGTTTAACTTGAATCTTTTAATTTGCCAAGATTAATTTTTAATGTTATAATTCTTATGTTATAAAGATAGAAGAGGGTATGAACAATATGGATAAGAAAGTATTAGAAAATTTTGAAACAACACTTAATAGTAACTATACAAATATAGTTTCTATTGATATGAAAAGATTAACAGTAAATGTAATGAACTATAATTCTAAAAATGAATTAGAAATCATATCAAAGATAAGTTTAGAAAGTTTTATTAGTACTCTTCAAAAAACTGTTCATAAAGATGACTTTAATGAATTTGTTTCATATTTAAATTTCGATAGAATAAGAAAAGAATATTTAAAAGGAAATGATGAAACAAGATTTAAATATAGAAGATTAGATTTTAAAGGTGAATATTCATACTATAATCAAATCATTAGATATATTACTATAAATGGAAATGAATTTATGTTCTTAGCTTCAGAAGATATTCAAGATGATTTAGATAGAACTGAAAAAGAAAATACTAAATTAAAAAGAGTAGTAAATGAAATAGAAGAAAGTAAAAAGAAAAAATCTATGGACATTAATAATCCAACATTATTAATAGTAGATGATTCTTCAATAATGAGAAATGCAGTTAAAAAAATATTTGTAGATCAATATAATATTATTACTGCTAAAAATGGAAATGAAGCTATAGATTTAATTAAAGCTCATTTATTAAATAAATCAGATATAAATATAGTAGGTATCTTCTTAGATATTATAATGCCAGTTGCAGATGGATTTGTAGTATTAGATTTCTTAAAAGAAAATGATTTATTTAAAAAAGTACCTGTATCAATTATTTCAGGTGATGAATCTAAAGCAACAAGAAAAAGAATGTATACATATGATATAGCTGATTTATTAATTAAACCATTCAACGTTGATCATATTAGAAAAAGAATGAATAACTTAATTAATTTATATTTAGATTCTAGAAATATGAATATTATAATTAATAAACAAGAATTAGTTATTAAAGATAAACAAGATAAAGTAACTGAAGTTAAAAAAGATGCAAAAGATTTAAAGAATACAAATCTTGTTATGAATAAGATTGTTGATAATATATGTGATACAGAATCTTCAAAAGATTTAAAGAGAATAGTTAGAGTTATTGCTACTGAAATGAAATTCATACCTGAATATAAAATAGATCATGAAGTAGTAAATAAAATTGTTAAATATGCTCCATTATATAATGTTGGTGCTATAGCAATGAAAAATGAAACTAAAGTAACATATAGAACTATATTTGAAGAAGTAGAATATGGACTAACTATATTAGAAACATATATAGATGATGAACTAAAAGAAGATAAAAAGATTGCTAAAAATATTATTAAGAATGCATTTGAATTATACAACGGAAAAGGATTACCTAATAAATTAGTAGGTAATAAGATTCCAATTGAAGCTCAAATAGTTTCTGTTGCTGTTAGATTAAATGCTAGAAAAAATGGTAAGGAAATATTAGCTGATATAGATCAAATGATTAATCATGAATCTGATAAATATAATAAGGATATATTAGATATATTAGATTTAAAACGAAAAGATTTAAAAGATATAAAAGTAAAATAGAATGTTAATAAACATTCTATTTTTTATGTTATAATTTTAATAGGTGAAACATATGAAGAAGGATAAACTATATAATATAATTAGCAACATATTCATATATGTATCTATTCTTTTAGCAAACTTTTTATCTATTTTTAAAATATTAGATGCAGATTTATTTTTTGACTTAAGATCTGCAAAAGATATCTTAACATATGGATTAGATTTCAAAGACCATATGAGTATGCATGAAGGTTTAAAATATTTATATCATCACTGGTTATACGATTTAATAATTTATCCTATATTTAAAATAGGTAGTTATCCATTATTATTCTTTTTTGTATTACTATTATTTTTTATATTTAGTATTATTATCTATAAATATATAAATAATAGAATAAAAAACAAATATATATCTTTAATATTTGTAATAATATTATCTTATTTTATGGGACATTGTTTTATGCCAAGAGTACAATCTCTAAGTTATTTAGTAATATTATTAGAATTTGTTGTAATAGAAAAATTATATACCACAGGTAAAATAAAATATTCTATTATAAGTATTATATTATCTATTTTTATGGTTAATATTCATTTTCCTTTATGGATAATGATTCCTATATTTTATTTACCATATATAGCTAATATATTTATTAATTATTTTGTTAATAAATATAAACTAAATATTTTAAATAAGAAAATAGAATATATAAATTGTAATAATATAAAATTATTCATGATTACATTTATATTTATATTATTATCTTGTTTAGTTTCTCCATATGGTTTATTACCATATTTATTTGGATTTGAAGTATCAAGTTTATATTCAACTATTTATTATAAAATAGGAGAAATGAGATTAGTAACTTTCGGAGAGATGAAATATATTTTCTTATTCTTTGCTATATTAATAGGATTTATGATAGGAAGTAAAAATAAGATTAAACTATACCAATTATTTTATTTAATTGGAATTGGAATACTTGGTTTTACATATATGAGAAATACACCATTTTTATATACATACTATATATTAATAATTGTTCCAATTATATTTAAAGATTTAAAGATTAATCTAATAAAAATTAATATTAATAAGAATATAATAATTAGTATTATTACTATATTAGTAATTAGTCTATTAGTAGCATCTATTACAACTATTGATTATAGAGAATATCAATATGGTGCAGATAATGGTGGTGAACCAATAGAAGTTGCAGATTACATTATTGATAATTTAGATTATAAAAATATTAGATTATATAATGAATTTGCTCAAGGAAGTTATTTAGCATATAGAAACATTCCAGTTTTTATAGATTCAAGAGTGGAAGTATATATATCTAAATTCAATGGAAAAGAAAATATTATTGTAGATTACCATAATATGAAACCGGAAGAATTAATTAAAAAATATAAATTTGATTATTACTTAGTAATACCTGGAACTAAAATGTATGATTATTTAAAAGATAATAATTATGAATTAATTTATTCATCATATAATTATTATTATTTATATAAAAATAAAGAAGCTTAATGCTTCTTTTTGTTTACGTTAATTTACATGCACATCGTAAAGGAATATTGATATTGAAAATGTCAATATTATATAATTAATATAGAAAATAGGGTGAATATAAAATGAAAAGAAAAAGAGAATTTCAAAATGTTGCAATAGTAGTACTTGGACTTGCAATCATTATTATGTCTATAGGTTATGCAGCATATTCTACACCAATGAGTATAACAGGTAATACAACAATACAAAGAGCTAGTTGGGATGTTAAGTTTAATAATCCAACAACAATCACAACTGCTACAAGTGTTTCAAATACATTAGTAACTGGACCTACAATAACTAATGCAACAGCATTAACATTTGGAGTAACTTTAAAAGTAGGTGAAACATATGATTTTACTGTTGACGTTGTAAATGCAGGTACATTTAATGCTAAATTAGACACTTATTCATTAACAGGTACAAAGAAAAAAGGAAGTACAACAACATCATTAACATCTTCAGATGGACAAACATATTCAAATGATTATTTAGAATATTCAGTTCAATGGTCTGATGATTCTCCATTAAAAGGAACTGCTGATACAAATGCAGACACTATTAACGCTGGAGATACTAAACAATTAAAAGTACATGTTGGTTTTATTGAACCATCTGATGCAAGTGTTCTTCCAAGCGATAATGAAGATTACACATTTACATTAAATATGAGTTTTATTCAAAATTCTTAAACCACTTAAACCAAGTGGTTATTTCTCGTTATAGGAGGTTATATGGAAAATAACAAAAAGAATTATACTGGCATAGCTATTTTATTCCTTACAATTTCTATTTTGATAATGTCCATTGGTTTTGCAACAAGAAGTCAAACATTACAAATAAATGGTAATACAGTTATAGGTGAAGAACCTAAATGGGATATACACTTTGATAATTTAAATGTATTACCTGGATCAGTAAGTGGAGATGCTGTTACTAAAGCAGCTGAAATAACTAATGCTAATTCAACAATTATCAATTATGATATTCGTTTAAAAGAAAAAGGCGATAAATATGTATTTACTGTAGACGTAGTAAATGCAGGTAATATATATGCTGAAATTGGTTCTATAGAACTAATTGGAACTTCTGAATATGATAAATATGTAACACATAAAGTTACATATGCAGATACAGGAGAAGAAGTAAAAGTAGGGGATATGTTAAATAAGAATTCAACAACAACTTATAAAGTTGAGATAGAAAATATATATGAAAAATCTCAATATGAAGTTGGTGAATATAAATTAAATTTATCATTTGCAGTTGAATATATTCAAAAACAATAAAGAATAAAAGGTGAATAATCATGAATAAAAAATTATATTTATTTGATTTAATTTTATTTATTTGGGTTATTCTATTAAGAGTTATATTCATTAATCATTTTAATGGTATATATGATTTAGTTAATTTAGTATTCTTTCTAATATTTTATATAGTAGTAAAACATCAACTAGGTATTAGAAAAGATAATAATATATGTA
>CAMOID010000033.1 GCA_946615975.1 uncultured Caryophanales bacterium | reverse complement strand
AAATTAAATAATAGTTAAATAACTATTATTTTTTTATGCAATAAAAAAATTAGGAATAACCTAATTATTTATATCATCTTTAAATAATTCTTTTATATTATCTATTACTAAATTAGTCATGATGTCATAGTTCATATGATCATGTTTATGATAAATGACTTCATGACATAAATTATCAATTAATCCTAACATTATATGTACTTTTTCAGATAAATTATTATCTTTAAATCCATTAGATATTAATATATCTTTAATTGAATTAGTCATTTCTAATTCTCTTTTATAATAATATTCTGCTACTTTTTTATCTGAATGAATCATTGACATGATTTCTTCATGAGCTACATTTGATATTTTATGATTTTTTATATAATTATTAATCATATTATTTAATAATGTATTTAAATCGTTTATATCTATTTCAATATTATTATCTTTAATCATAGGGAAGAATATATCATCACCATATTTTTCTAATCCTTCAATTAAAATATCATATTTATCTTTAAAGTATTGATATACAATACCTGTTGATACTCCAGCTGCTTTAGCTATTTCAGCAGTGTTAGTATTGTAATATCCATTTTTACATATTAAATCAAAACCAGCTTTAGTAATTTTTTCTTTCTTTTCTATAGCTCTTTTTTGTTTAGGTTCTCTTATTGTATCTAACATACAATCACTTCCTTGATAGCATTATAACATACAATGTAATAAATGTGAAATAATATTCATATTTTTATTGACTTATAAATTTGATAAGAGTATTATTAAATATGAAATGTATTTCACATTTAGAAAGAAGGATATAAATGAGTTTTATTGAATTAAAAAATGTTAAAAAAACATATATAGTTGGTGATCAAAAGTTTAATGCCTTAGATGGTATTGATTTATCTATTGATCAAGGTGAATTTGTTGTTATACTTGGACCTTCAGGTGCAGGTAAATCAACACTTTTAAATTTATTAGGAGGAATGGATAAAGTAACATCTGGTTCTATTATGATTGGTGATAATAATATTGCTAAGTATAATGATAAAGAATTAACTAGATATAGAGCTAATGATGTAGGATTTATATTTCAATTCTATAATATAATGCCAACTTTAACAGTTGAAGAAAATATAAATTTAATTAAAGATGTTACTAATACTTCTAAAGATAGTAAAGAAGTATTAAAAGCTGTTGGTTTATCAAGACATGCTAATAAGTTCCCTCAAGAATTATCTGGTGGTGAACAACAAAGAGTGTCTATCGCTAGAGCTATCATGAAGAATCCAAAAGTATTATTATGTGATGAACCTACAGGTGCACTTGATTCTAAAACAGGTGTTGAAGTATTAAAACTATTAAGAGAACAAAGTGATAATGATACAACAGTTATTATTGTTACTCACAATGCATTAATAGCTGATATTGCTGATAGAGTTATTAGAATTAAAAATGGTTTAGTAGAATCTAATGAAATAAATAAACATCCAAAGAATATTGATGAGGTTAAGTGGTAATCATGTTAAATAGAAAGATGTTTAGAGATATAAAGAAAAACTTATCTCAATTTATTACAATCTTTTTAATGGTTATGATTGGTATAATGGCTTATTCAGGTATTAAGGCATATATGGATGGTATGGCTAAAACATCTGATAAGTTTTATACAGAAAATAACTTACAAGATATGGATGTTATGGGATATCTAAATCATGATGATTTAGATATAATTAAACATTTAGATAATGTTAATGATGCTGAATTAAAATTATCAGTTTCAGCTTTAACTGATAATGATAAAACATTATTATTAAACTTTATTGAATCTAATAATATATCTAAGTTCTATATTATTGATGGTGAACCATTTGATAATAAATCAGGTGTATGGTTAGATGAGTTTTATGCTAATGAAAATAATATTAAAGTAGGAGATACAATCCTAGTTAAATATGAATCATTAGAATTACATGAAAAGGTAAGAGCATTAGTTAATATACCTGATCATTTATATGATGTAAGAGATTCATCTGAATTATATCCAGATAGAAAAGAATTTGGTTTTGCTTATGTTTCAGTTAATGAAATAACTGAAGATTATATTAAATCACTTGCTATGAAAGAAGCAGGTATAGATGATATTAAAGTATTTGATAAATTAGTACCTAATTTTAATTATAAAGATAATATTCCTTTTTCTTCTATCATGGTAGATGTTAAAGATAAAGATAAGAGAAATAAAGTAAAAGAAAATATAGAAGATAAAGTAGAGAATGCTAAAGCTATTATTAATATAGAAGATGCATCATCTTATTCAACTTATCAAGGTGAAATAGATGAAGGTAAAACATATGTAGGTGTATTCTCTGGTATATTCTTATTTATAGCTATGTTATCTGTTATTACAACAATGACTAGAGTAGTTAAAAATCAAAGAGTACAAATTGGTACTTTAAAAGCATTAGGTTTTAGTAATAATAAAATATTATTTCACTATATGGGATATGGATTCTGGGTATCATTAATAGCTTCTATAGTAGGTTTAGTATTAGGTTATTATTTTATAGGTTCTACTTTTATTAATCTAGAAATGGAATTCTTTGAAATACCTAATGGAGCTCCTGCTATGAATATAACAAGCTATTATGTTGCAGCTTTAGTTATTTTAACTGTAGCTATAATTACATATATAACTGGTAGATCTATATTAAGAGAAAATCCAGCTGAAACATTAAGAACTAAAATACCTAGCATAAAAGGTAATGCATTAAATATTACAAGAACAAGATTATTTAAAAGATTATCATTTGAATCTCTTTGGAATATCAGAGATATTCTAAGAAATAAAATGAGAACATTTATGGGACTTGCTGGTGTTGTTGGTTGTTGTACTTTAATAGTATGTGCATTAGGTATGTTAGATTCAATGAATTTCTTTGTTAAATTACAATTTGAAACAATTTATAATTTTGATTATAAATTAAATTTAAAAGAAGGATTATCTGAAGAAGAATTAAATACTTTATATAATAAATATGGTAATAATACTTCTAAATATTTAGGTATTGAAATAAGAGATTCAGAAGGTAATAGAGAATCTAATAATATATTAGTAACAGATGCAAATGATTATTTAAGATTTGTTGATAATAAAAATAAGATAAAAGATAAACCAACTGATGATGGTATATTCGTTACTTATAAATTAGCTAAGACTAAAGGATATAAAATAGGTGATGAAATTGAATGGCATATATATGGAGATAGTAAATATTATAAATCTAAGATAGTAGGATTTAATAAAGATCCACAAAATCAAAATGTATCTATGACAAGTAAATATTTAGAATCTTTAGGTATAGAATATAAGCCAGATGCTTTATATACTAATGTTGATTTAAAAAATGTTAAAGAAATAAAAAATGTAGAAAATATTCAAGATATTGAATCATTAAAAGAAGGTATGCAAGGAATGTTATCAATGATGAAAACTATGTTAGTTTTAATCATTGTTATTGCAATTCTATTAGGTGGTATTATTATTTATAATTTAGGTATTTTATCTTATACAGAAAAACAATATCAATTTGCTACATTAAAAGTATTAGGATTTAAAGATACTCAAATAAAGAAGATATTTATTAAACAAAATAATTGGATAGCAATAGCGTCTATTATATTTGGATTACCTGGTGGTTTCTATTTAACTGATTGGTTATTTAAAACAGCTATTGAAGAAACATATGACTTTGGTGCATATATAAGACCTATATCATATGTTATATCTGCAATTGGTACATTTATAATATCTTATTTGGTCTCTAGATTCTTAGCTAGAAATATAAAGAAAATAGATATGGTATCTAGTTTAAAAGCTAATGAATAAAAGACAACTTATGTTGTCTTTTTTAGATATTTATTTGATATAATATAGTAGGTGAACATATATGGAAGAAAGAGATACAAGTCATGATAATGCTATATTAACAGGTTTAATAAAGAAAGTAAAAGAAGAACCAAGTGCAGCAGCATTACATGTATTCTTTTTATTCTTAAATAAACTAGAATTTATGGTTCCTGTTCATGTTTGTTCATCTGAACCAGATGGACCACTTACACCTGAGAATATGAGATTATTCTGTGCATATATTAAGAAAGATAGCACAGAAGATGTATTACCTGTATTCTTTGAAGAAAAAAATATGCCAGATGATTATAAAAAACAATATGGATTTGTTTATTTAAAACTTAAAGATTTATTTAAATATATAGGACAAAATAAAAACGCAGTAGGATTTGTTATAAATCCTTTTAGTGACCTTCAATTAGTCACTGATAAGATGTATGATACATTACAAGAAGTATATAATAATGAAATGAAAAACAATTAAAAAATATAGCAAACAAGTGTTTGCTTATTAGTTATTTTATGATATAATTAATTTGTACTGATTACTTGCCGAGTGTTGGTATGACAATTTAGTCGTCTAGGGTTTTCTTTCTGAGGCAAGTGGAAAGATTGCATGCATGCGGAGTATATTCCTTTTTGGAAACAAAAGGGAGTATACTCCTTTTTTTTATTTTATAAATATTAGAAAGGTCACGAATTCGAGACCTTTAAATATTAAACGGGGCGTATTTGACTCGTTTAATATTGAGCATGAGATAAGAAATATAATCTATGTAATTTATTTATAGTTAATCAGTACAAAAATAATAATACAAGAAAAGGAGGAATAGAAATGGAAGATAAAATTGTATTATTTGAAAATGGAGAAATAAAAATAGATGTGGAGGTGATGAATGAAAATGTTTGGTTAACTGCTAGTCAAATTGCTGAATTGTATGGTAAGGACAGAACAGTTATTAATAGACATATAAATAACATATTTAAGGATGGTGAATTAACATCAGGAAGAAAAGTGCAAAAAATGCACTTTACTAAACCATCATATATATATGATCTAGATGTAATACTTGCTGTAGGTTATCGTGTTAATTCCAAACAAGGTATTGAATTTAGAAGATGGGCTAGTAATATCTTAAAGGATTATTTAATAGAAGGTTATGCTGTTAATATGAAGAGATTAGATTATCTTAATAAAACTGTTAAGTTAATTGAGATAGCTAATAGACATCCAGATAATGTCACTGGTGAACAAGCTAAGGATATATTAAAGGTAATTGGTAGATATACTAAAGCATTAGATTTATTAGATGACTATGATCATAGAACTTTAGAAAAGATTAAAGGTACTAAAGATAATAGACAAATCAATTATCTTGAATGTTTAAATATAATTAAAGATTTAAGATTTGCGGATGAATCCGAAATCTTTGGAGTAGAAAGAGAACATGGATTTGAATCCATTATTAATGATATCTATCAAACTTTTGGTGGAGAAGATTTATATTCTACAGTTGAAGAAAAAGCATGTAATTTTTTATATACTTTAGTTAAGAATCATCCATTTGTAGATGGTAATAAAAGAATAGCGGCAACATTGTTTATATATTTCTTAAATTACTATGATTTATTATATAGAGATAATATCCAAGTAATAGATAATAATACACTTACTGCTATAACATTATTGATTGCTGAATCTAATCCAAAAGAAAAACAAATTATAATTGATTTAATTATGAACTTTATGAATTAAAAAAGGCGCTTATATGTGCCTTTTTTATTTGTCTTATATATAATACGATTTAATGTTAAGGGTATAATATATGACAACTAGTAATATTAAGTATCTTGGATATATGATATAATTAAAATGGGTGTAGGATATGAGATTATTTGAGGGACGTAAAACTAAAGTATTAAAAGATAAAATTGAAAATATTAAAACTCAAGCAGAAGCTGATGGAAGATTTTCTTTATTTCATACTAATTATGCTAATGATATTTTTAATCAAAAAATGGATTATGATAAATATGAATATGTTTATACTTTATTAGAAGATTATGATAAAAAATGCAATTTACCTTATGAAGCTGGTTTATATTTAGATGAGTTATCTAATAATAGCGCAGTTTATATTCATAGAACTAATTTATTCTTAGATAAGAATAGTGAAGATGTTCCCCAAAGTGATGCATTATATAGCATCATGAGTGATGGATTAAAAAACTATGGTCATGCTAATGCAGCAGGTGGAGTTAGTATTACTAATGGTGTTCCACCTATAGGATGTACTATGACTCCTATGGTAGGATTTACAGGTTATATTAATTTACTATCTCCATGGCAAAACAATGATACAGTTATTGTTGCATCATTTCCTAAAGATATGTTAGATGAAGAAGGAAACTTACTAGGAGATTATAAAGATAGTGATCTATATGATTTATCTGGTGATACTCCAACTATTAAATCCGAATATATGGTAGGTGCATTTATAGTATCTGATAATGGTTTATGGAAATATTATTCTAAAGATAAAATAGTAAAATCATTAAGTGAAAATAATGCTTTAAATAAATAAAATGTAAAGAAATAAGAATAGTTAATCTATTCTTATTTTTTAGTTATATAATTTAATTAGGAAGGAGTTTTATATGAAAGCATTGAAAGGAATTACATTTGTATTAACTATCACTACTGTAGCATTAGCAATTGTTATTATATTAATGTGTACAGGTGTTATTAAAATATGTGATAACACAAGTAAAACTACTAATGATATAACTGTTGATACTAAAGAACTATCTAAAATCAAAGATGGTGATTATAACTATATTAAATTAGTTAATACTAAATATGGAACATATTACTTATTATCTAATGGTAAAGTTAATATTGATTTAGATAGAGATTTATCTAATATTAATAATGCTATTGATATGGCATTATTAAATGATGAATTAATAATATTAACTAAAGATGGTAAAGTATATAAATATTATACAGGTATAACTACTAAAGCTACATTAGAAGCTGATTTAGCAAATGTAGAAAATGTAGTTAAATTAGTAGAATATGGTTCTAGAAGAAAAGATGCAGGTGGATGTAATTATATTATAGGTATTACATCTGATAATAGTTATGTAACTCTATTAGAATCATGTGTTTAATATGTAAATAGGAAGTAGATAATAATCTACTTCTTTTTTATTTTTGATATAATTAATATGGTGATAATATGAATAGTTTAATGAGTATTAATTATAAATTTATGGAATTATCTCCTAAAGAATTAATAGATTTAGTATTAGAATCTAAATATTGCAAAGGAGTAGAATTATGCATTGATAATGATTCTCCAATAGAAGAAAAATATTTAGATGATCTTATACATGAAATAAAAAGAAATAACTTAATATTACAAATACATGGAGATTCAAGATTATCTATTGAAGATCAAGTTAAATATATGAAAGTATTAGAAAATTATTCAGATATATTAGGATATCCAATAAATATAACATTACATAGTATATTTGATGAAGATAAAGAAAAATCTATTATACTTACTACTAATTATTTTAATGAATTATTAGATAAGATAGATAATAATAAATTAATTATATGTTTAGAGAATTTAAATGATGATGGTCCAATGGATAGATTAGAAAAAGAATTAATAGAACCTATTATATTAAATGATGATAGATTATATATGACATATGATATAGGACATGAAATAGCTGATTGGGGTAATGTTACTGATGTAGATGGATATTTATTATCAGAGATAAGAAATATTCATATTCATACTTACAGTGAAGAAGGAATTGATCATCAACCAATTTATAGAGATTCTCTTCATTGGAATGAAGTATTAAAAGGTTTATTATTTTTAATTAATTCAAATTATAAATATAATATTGTATATGAATATGATTTATTAGAATGTAAAGGAGAAACTATTAAAGAAAAAGTAAAAGATTACTTAAATAGTATAGATTTAGTATCAGAAAGGTATGGTAAATAATATGGATTTAGTTACAACCTATAATAATCAAGAAGTTGATAATGAAATAAATAGATTAAATGAAAAGATTACTACATTAGAAAAAACTAATGATGAATTAAATCATAAGTTAAATCAAAGAGATGCTGAATTAAAGATATGTTATGTTAATATAGCTTTATTAAGTACTTTATTAATAATTATTTTAATAATACTTATTATTAAAAAGATAAGAAAATCTAAATGATTTTCTTTTTTTATGTAAAAATTTAATATTTTTGAAGTAAAATGACATACCCACCGTGTATATATAAAGTAGGAGGGACTATTTATGAATGACATGATTATAAATAATTTAGAAATAAAAGATATGATATATGAGATTAGAGGAAGACAAGTAATGCTTGATTTTGATTTAGCCAAAATATATCAATGTACTAATGGCACAAAAGATATTAATAAGGCTGTAAATAGAAATATTGAAAGGTTTCCAAGTGATTTCTATTTTCAATTAAACAATGATGAATATTATAGAATTTTGAAGTTCCAATCTGGAACCTCAAAATTATCACATGGTGGTAGACGTTATAATCCATATGTTTTTACTGAGCAAGGTGTTGCTATGTTAGCGAGTGTATTACATACTGATATAGCTATTCAATCTAGTATTAAGATTATGAGAGCATTTGTATATATGAGACATCATTTTGATGAAAGTGAGCTTAGATTATCAATTGTTGAATCAAGATTATTAAAACATGATTTTCTAATAGATAAACTATTAGACTGTTTTAAAATAAAAGAAATGAAATTAGAAAAGATTATATTTGATGGACAAGAATATGATGCTTATTCTTTATTGTTAAATATAATTAGTTATGCTACTAATGAAATAATTATATTTGATAACTATATGAATAATAAGATACTAGATATGATAGATAAAAATATAAATGTAATACTTGTAAGAAATAGTAATATTAAAGATGAAGTAGTTGATAAATATCTTAAACAATATAATAATTTGAAAGTTGTTATAAATGATAATATTCACGATAGATATATCATTATTGATAGGAAACTAATCTATTATATTGGTGCATCATTAAAGGATATTGGTAAAAAATGTTTTTCTATATGTTCATTAGATTCTTCTAATATAGAATTAATTATAAATAGATATATTAATAATGTGTTATAATAAAGATATAAGTAGGTGAGAATATGTTTATAGAAGATAAGTTATTTGATAAGAAGAAAGCAAACTTTCATAAATTAGTAGAATATGGATTTAAAAAGAAAAAAGATACATATGAATATTCTGTTAACTTTTTAGATGATAATTATAAAGCATATATAACTGTTCATAAAAGTGGAACTTTGAATGGTAAAGTATATGATTTAGAAATGGATGATGAATATACATTAATTAGATGTGAATCTTCTAAATCTGAAGAAGTTAAAAGAGTAAGAGAAGAATATAAAAAAATATTAGAAGATATAAAAAAGAAATGCTATGATTTATAAAAATCATCTTCTATTATATTGACTATAATTTTTAATCACTATATAATTAAATTAATAATACGGAGGAGAGT
>CAMOID010000032.1 GCA_946615975.1 uncultured Caryophanales bacterium | reverse complement strand
TGCCCAAGTGGCGGAATAGGTAGACGCACAGGACTTAAAATCCTGCGGGTGTTAAAGCCCGTGCCGGTTCAAGTCCGGCCTTGGGCACCATCTTATTTTTTAAGAAAATGGTGTAAGCAACGAATCATAAATGGAGGATTAGCTCAGTTGGTTAGAGCATCTGCCTTACAAGCAGGGGGTCACAGGTTCGAGTCCTGTATCCTCCACCATTGCCGACTTGGCGCAACTGGTAGCGCATCTGACTTGTAATCAGGCGGTTGGGGGTTCGATTCCCTCAGTCGGCACCATTTTTTTGTTGGAGGGTTAGCGAAGTGGTCAAACGCGGCAGACTGTAAATCTGTTCCTTCGGGTTCCATGGTCCGAATCCATGACCCTCCACCACTTTGTTTATTGTCTCGTAGCCAAGTGGTAAGGCATCAGACTTTGACTCTGACATTCCGATGGTTCGAATCCATCCGAGACAACCATTATTATGTTCCGCTAGCTCAGTTGGTAGAGCATCTGACTTTTAATCAGAGGGTCGAGGATTCGAATTCCTCGCGGGGCACCATTTTGAATATAACCTGCTTAATGCAGGTTTTATTGTGCATATTTTTATGCATAAAAAAAGAACTACTCGAATAGTTCTTTTATATACTTAATATTTTTATCAGATATAACAATACATAGATTGTTTTTCTCGTCATAAAAATTTCTTTCTAATTTATTGATTAATTTACCATTACTGGCTATTCTTTGTTTTGGTAAATCAAATTCTTGATATTTTCCACTAGTAAAATTGATTCCTACTTTAGTGATATTATTTTTATCTTCGATATTTTTAATTATTTGATTTATAGCTTTAGAATCGTTATTGATAATTTTGATCATAAAAAAGTTAGCAAATAACGAATTAACATCATTTATAATGTTGTAATTAATTTCGTCACCATCATCATTAATATTAGCTATATAAAAATGATTAAAATCATCTGATGAAACAGAATATGTTTCTTTGTTGTTTGTTATTAGATCTATGTTGTATATACATCCTGCATTCATTTTCCTACCACCCTAAGAAAATTATATCAAATAAAATACGTTATGTTAACAAAAAATTTATATTTATTTCTTAGCCCCTAATTTCTTGCATTTTATTGATATTATGATATAATGTAATACGTACTTGTTAATGCGTTCATAGCTCAACTGGATAGAGCGTTGGTCTACGGAACCAAAGGTTGAGGGTTCGACTCCCCCTGGACGCACCATTTTTTTATAATATTTTAAATTTATACTAGTATTTAAAAATATTTGTGTTATAATTATAAAGAACTCGAGAAGTAGCACAGCTTGGTAGTGCACCTGGTTTGGGACCAGGGGGTCGCAGGTTCGAATCCTGTCTTCTCGACCATTTTTTTTTGCAATAAAGATAACTTTTAGTTATCTTTTTTTATTTCATCAAATAGTTCTTCTATTTTATTTATATTTATTTCAAACGATGTCCCTTTATCAATAATAGTCTTTTTTTTAATAATATTGAAGTTTATTGTAATATAACCTTTATTTATACAATATAAAAACGATTGGAATGGTTTCAATTTATAAAAATGATAATCTAAATATTTAACATATTTTATATTATTTATAGTATATAATTTTGCATATACTAGTACCATATATTTAAGTTTTTTTGTTAATCTTGCTTCTAATTCTGAATAATTCCAACTATGTATAGATTCAACATTATGATTTTTTCTATTAATTATTATTAATTTAATTTTTTTAAGTTTATCATCAGTGATAATTTTTATATAGAAATTTCTAACAACAATACCTTTTAATGTGTTTATCCTTCTTTGAAATTTATATTGATTACAATTAGAATCATAAATACATACTTTGTTAAAAAAATCTTGATTGCTATTTGGATAATCATCAAATGCTGATGAAAATAATGATAATCCATATTTTTCAATATTCTTAGATAAACATTTTGTCTTTATTTCTATACCATTTAGATCAGGTAATAAGTAATTATCTAAATTTTTGCCTAATAATTTTTCTAATTGCATACCCGTACATCCTGTACCATTAAATTCACATTTGATCCAATTTTTAGTTCTTATAATAAATAACTTTTTATCTAGTTCTTCAAATAATTGATCCATATAATATACCTCCTACTTTATATATACACGGAGTACTATGTAAATTACTTGAAATTTAGATATATTTGCATCTAAAAATCAATTAGTATATAATAAAATCAATTTAGAGGTGTACTATGGAAATATTTAAGGTTAATGGTATAAACATTGATAAAGATACTTTTATGAGAAAAATTGTTGAAACATTAGATGTCATAAAATTTGCTAACATTGATCAATTATCAATTATTTTAAAGGCAAAACATTCTGATGTTCACAATATGTTGCAAGATGTCATTATTTGGTATGTAAAAAATCATCCAGGTATTTCATACACTGATTTATGTATAGATTTAAGTGTAAAAAGTGAATATGTAGATGAACTAATAGATGAGGGTAGAATATTTGATAGCAGTGATTTTTCTAAGCAAAGAGAAGAATTATTAAAAATAGAAAAAACAACAGAACCTTTAACATCCAAATTTGTAAGAGATGTTCAAAGAAAAGAAGCAATTAGAGGCTTATCAAATAGTATAGCTTTATCAAATAATGATAATATACAAAAGAAAAAGATTAATAGATTTTATACCAATCCAGGAGATTATAAATTTAATAGATAGTAATAGTAATAACTATTACTTTTTTTATTTATTTGTTATAATCTATTTGTGATATATATGGGAACAATACTTATTTCAATTAATCCACAACATGTTGATAAAATATTATCAGGTGAAAAGAGATGCGAATATAGAACTAGAAAACCAAATAGAGTTATTAACAAAATGATAATATATGAAACTAGTCCAATAAAAAGAGTTGTTGCTGAATGTACATTAGAAAGAATACTAACTTTACCAAAAGAAGAACTATGGAATCAAACTTCTGATATATCAGGTTCAACAAAAGATAGATTTGATAATTATTTTAGAAAGCAAGATATGGCAACAGGATTTATTATTAAAGATATACATAAATGTAATAAAGAATTAATCGATTATGGAATCAAATACGTTCCACAATCATATATCTATTTAGATTAAAAAATGTTATAATGCAAATGGAGTTGATATCATGAGATACAATATAGTAAAAGATGCAAATAGAATACTTAAAGATAGTAAGTATTTAATAGATAGACCAGAACAATATAAAAATAAATGGAAAGATTTATTTGGAAATTCAAATCCAATTTATCTTGAATTAGGTATGGGAAGAGGATCAATGATTATAGAAATGGCCAAGACTCATCCTAACATCAATTATATAGGTTTAGAATTAGATGAAAACCAAACTGCAACTGCAGTCAAATATGTTGGAGATCAAAAGTTACCTAATTTAAAATTTATATGCGATGATGCAAAGAATATAATAAATATATTTGGAAAAGAAATAGATACAATCTATTTAACTTTTTCTGAACCATGGCCTAAGAAAAATGATGCACATAGAAGATTTACTGATATATCTTATTTAAAATTATATGATAGGGTATTTAGAAAACATAAACATATAATTATGAAGACAGATAACAAAATATTATTTGCTTCAGGATTAGAAAGTTTGTCAAATTATTGGTATACATTCAAAACAGTTTCTATGGATTTACATAATGATGAAAGAAACATACCAAATATAATGACTGATTTTGAAAAACAATATTATAAGGAAAAAAGACAAGTGTACTATGTAGATGCTGTCTTTGATGAGTAATAAATATGAAAATACTAATAGGATTTTTAATAGTTACAGCAAGTCTAGTTGCAGCATTTTTTATAATAATATTAATTGTTAAAAATTGGTTAAAGAAAACAGTAGGAGAATCAGGAATGTCTGAATTCAGTGAAGCATTTAAAAGTGCTGTTGAATCTGAAAAGGAAGCATATTCCAGACCTAAATCATTAGCAGGTTTAACAAATATATTATTACCAAAAATACAAAGAGATATACCAGACTTCAATGTTGATTTATTATATAGTAAAGTTGAAAATGGTATAAAAAAAGTTTTGAATTATAAATCAACAGGCGATTCATTATCTGTTGAAAAAGATCATGAACTTATATATCTTGCAAATGGTCTTAAAGCAGAAATAGATAATATGAAATCTATTAATAAATATGAATACTTTAGTGATATAAAAATAAATAAAACAGTTATTAAATCATATAAACATATAAATGGTGCAGCTACTATAGTATTAGAATCATCTGTACAATATAAATATGAAACTAATATTAAAGGTAGAAAAAGTTATAAAGATATAAATAAACAAACAAGATACATTACTGAATTTGTATATGTATATGATGAACAAGAATTTGATAGAGGAGTATATAACTTTGCAGTTAATTGTCCAAATTGTGGAGCTCCTGCAAGAAAATTAGGTGGTTCAAATTGTGATTATTGTGGCACATATGTTGAACCTATTAATCTAAAAAATTGGTTTATATCTTCATGTAAAGAGAAATAGAAAGTATTAACTTTCTATTTTTATTTAATTCAATTTATAATAAAATTATCCTAGAATAGGTGTTTATATGGGAGAATTAAAGAGTCCAAAATATTTAACTAAATTGAAAGAAACAAATTCAAAATTTGATTATAAAGTTACAAATGATGGAGAATATTTTGTTGATTATAGTAACGGATTAAGTCAAATAGACGTTGTTGTTGAAAAACTTATAACATTATCAAATGAGCTAAATAATGTCTCAGAAGATGTTAAAACAATGTTAAAAAGTTATGTCTTAGATGATTCTGTTAATTTAAATGAATTTGTTATAGCAGTTAATGGTGGTATGAATAGTATGGCATCCCAAATGTCAAAAACAATACAAGAAATATTAACTGAAGCAAAAACAAAAATGGAGAATTCCCAAAGAATTGATCAAGAATATATTGAAAAACAAAATGAAAAAACAAATGAAATACAAGAAGATAGTTCTACAGGTACTACATCAACATCAGAAACTCCAACTAGTGAAGGAAATGATACTCCGCAAGCACCATTAGAACAACCTTCAGATAGTACACAAAATTCTACTGCAGGTGAAATGTTAATAGCAGGTGGTGAAGATTGGCTTGGTACCCCATATTATTATGGTGGTTCTTCAAGAAATGGAATAGATTGTTCAGCATTTACCCAAGCTGCAGCAGCATCCATTGGAATCACGTTACCAAGAACAACAGGTGAACAAGTTAATTGTGGTACACATGTTGACTATAACGATTTAAAACCAGGAGATTTAATATTTACACAAGGTGGAAATCACGTAGTTATATACGCTGGATTAGATGCTGATGGAGATATGCAAACACTTGGAGCTTCTTCAGTAGGTGGCCAAGTTCAATACGTTAAGTTAAAGTATCAAGGAGATATATACGAAATAAGAAGAATATGTTAAAAAAAGAAAGACTAAACAGTCTTTCTTTTTTGATTCTTATAAGTTTCAAACAAACTATTCAATGTTTTACATTCTGCAATAGATTGTTGTTTTAATAATTCAGCTAACTCTTGAACTTTAGTTGTATTTATAAAATCAAGATATTGTTTTCTAATTTTTTCTGTAATAACAGCAGGAGCAATACCTCTTTTCATTAAATTATAATCTAGAATTAGATTAGCTGTTCTATGATTACCATCTTCGAATAATTGATATCTAATTAAACCAATATGTAATAATGCTTCTGCAACAAATATATTATCTTCTTCTAATGCTCTTTGATATACCTCTAAAAGACCAAGAGCATCATCTGTTGGATCTTTTGTTCTTGGAATAGGAATATCAGTATCTAACATTTTATCTAAACCACCTGTAGATATTCCATTACTAATATATTCATTAGATTTATTTACTTGATTAGCAGTATTAATAATCATTGTTAAATCTAATTCTTTATCCATTGGTAAACTAAATAACGAATTAAAAGCTTTTATATTATCTGTATACATATATCCATATTTTGGATCATCAGGATCATCTACATTTTGATCTATCATTAAAGCACTATGAGTTTCTCTTGAAATAAAGTAGGTAAAGTATTCTTTTAGAAACTCACTATTTTCTTCACTTAGTATATTTTCATTAAACATATATTCCATATCAATCACCCTCTATAATAATTTTAACATAAATTTCATAAAACATTCATCTATTTTTCATATACGAATTGTATATTTAACTCGTGAAAAGGAGATGATATAGAATATAAATGATAGTCTATAAAAAGACAAATTAATTAGTAAGAACTAATTTTACATACATAGTCGTTCAAATAGAGAGGAAGTAGATAACTAACAAATAATGACTGTATTATATGTCCTGTCAAACTTTTATTTTTATAGTAAACTTTTCATATAAACTCTTAATATATAATACGGTTAAGGAAGATAATAATCTTCCTTTTTTGTTGACAAAATAGTATATAAATAGTATAGTTTAGTCATGAAATCAAGGACGAGGACATGTTTATTAAAGTTCTATATAAAGTGATTCTAGGATAGTGGAAACTAGATTATAAGAGTTAATAAATCCTACCTCTGAGTAATATGTAAACATATTCGTATATCTGCGTTAAAGATTATTAAGTTAAATAAAGGATGGTACCGTGCTTATGCACTTCTTTGGTATTGTCCTTTTTATTTTAAGAAAGGTGATTAAAATGAAATTAAAAGGAAGCTATTTTTACACATTAAGAGAAGATGCTAAAGATGAAGATTCAAAATCAGGAAACTTATTAGTTAGATCTGGAATGATTAAAAAGACTAGTGCCGGTGTATATATGTTTTTACCATTAGGTTTAAAAACATTAGATAAAATTAGAGCAATAGTTAAAGAAGAAATGGATAATGCAGGTGCACAAGAATTATTAATGCCATCTTTAATACCTCAAGAAGTATATGAAACATGCGGTAGAGTAGAAGCATTTGGAAATTCTATGTTCCATTTAAATGATAGATCTAATCATCCAATGTGTTTAGGTCCAACTCATGAAGAATTATTTACAATAGCTGCTAAGAGTATGGTTAATAGTTATAAAGATTTACCATTCACTATTTATCAACAAGCAGACAAATTTAGAGATGAAGCAAGACCAAGATATGGTTTAATTAGAGTTAAAGAATTTATCATGAAAGATGCATATTCATTTGATAGAAATGAAGAATCATTAAACGAATCTTATATGAAAATGTTTAATGCATATAAACGCATATTTGATAGATGTAATATAGATTATAAAATAGTTAAAGCTGATACAGGTGCTATGGGTGGTTCATTATCTGAAGAATTCCAAGCTGTAACTGATATTGGTGAAGATATTTTAGTTTTATGTGATTCATGTGATTATGCTTCTAATATGGAAGTTTCATCATTTAAAATTGAAGAATCAAATGAAACTGAATTAGAAAAAGAATTAGTTGCAACTCCACATGCTGAATCTATAGAAGAGGTATCAACATTCTTAAATGTTGATCCAAAGAAAACAGTTAAAGCTTTACTTATGAATGTTAAAGATGAATTAGTAGTGTTCTTTATTAGAGGAGATAGAGAATTCAATGATTCAAAAGCATGCAAGTTATTTGGTGTTAATGAAATTAATTTTGCAAATGATGAATTAATAGCAACTTCAAATGCTGTTCCAGGATTCACAGGTCCAATTGATTTACATGCAAAAGTAGTAATTGATACAGAAGTATTATCAATGAAGAATTTTGTAGTTGGAGCAAATAAAGAAGGATATCATTACAAGAATGTTAATGTTAAAGATATTAAATATGATCAAGTAGCTGATATTTCATGTGTAGTTGAAGGAGATACTTGTCCAGTTTGTGGTGGAAAATTATATTTCAAAAAAGGTATTGAAATTGGTAACACATTTAAGTTAGGTACTAAATATGCTGAAAAATTAGGATTAACATACTTAGATGAAGAAAATAAAGAACAAGTTGTAACAATGGGATGCTATGGTATTGGAGTAGGTAGAGTTTTAGCAGCAGCTGTAGAACAACACAATGATGAAAATGGTATGATATTACCAATGTCTATTGCACCATATCAAGTATGTATAGTTGCAATTAATACAAAAGATGAAGAAATCATGAATTATGCTAACTCATTACATGATGAATTAATTCAAAATGGAGTAGAAGTATTATTAGATGATCGTGATGAAAGACCAGGAGTTAAATTCAAAGATATGGATTTAATTGGTATTCCAATTAGAATAACAGTTGGTAAAAAATTAGCTGAAGGAAAAGTTGAATTAAAATTAAGAACTGAATCAGAAGCAACTGATGTTGAAACATCAAATATTATCAACATAATTAAAGATATAATAAAAAAGGAAGTTTAAAATAACTTCCTTTTTATATTTCTTCAATAGTTTCTTCTTTACTAAATAATTGACTAATAGGTGTATTACAACCAGGACAGTAATCTTTAGCACCAACAAGAGATGCTCCACATTTAGGACATACATGTTTATTAATTTTCATATCATTCTTTTGCTTTGCCAATTCTTCATCTTGTTGTTTAGAACCAAATGCAATAGCAATATCCGATTTTTGTATTCCTTTATAATCTTTATAATCATTTGTATCAACATTAGTACTTTGTTTTTCATTTTTAATTTGATCTTTTTCAATTTCATTGATTTTATCTAGAGATTTAATACTTTGATCAACTTTTTCTTCTTCAAGTGCTTCAACTGTATCAATATTTTCATCAATGATTTCTTCTTTTACTTCTTCAACTATATATTTCTCTCTATTTTCATTAACTTGTATATCATCAGTATCAAGTACAAGTTCATCATATGTTGGACTATTTTTAACACTATTTTCAATAGTATTTATTTTTTCTTCTATAGTATTATTTACCTTTTTTATATGTTTCCAATCAGGATAATTATATTTATCTTTAAAATCTTTAATAAATCTAAATAATTTAATATTTGTTGTTTTCTTAACTTCATTATTCTTTTTAATCATCTTTTGATCTAATTCTTCTAAATCAACTAATGATCTTATATAATTTTCATTTCTTCTTACATCTTTATTAGTATGATTTCCAAATGCTAATAATATAATAAAGATATCTGGTAAAAATATACTAAAAAATGAATTTAAAGAATTATATCTATATTGTTTAAATAATTTATATGGGCTAAATACAATAGCAAATAAATTTAAAACTGGAATAAAGAATATCATAAATGGTATATGAACAATATTACTAAATTCAATAATATTTACAATTGGAATAAAAGCTTTATAAGCTTTTTTATTTTCTTTTATTAATATGAAATATAAAGCGATATTAAAAATAATATATTTAATAATAAAGTATATAGTTAACATTTTTAAAAAAGTAGGACTAATATACATTGATAAATTTG
>CAMOID010000031.1 GCA_946615975.1 uncultured Caryophanales bacterium | reverse complement strand
GGTAACTATATTTTATATATTATTACCTATATTAATAATAATATCTTCTTATATTAATATTTCATATTTTATTAATAATAGAAGAGTAATAACTAATTTCTTTAACAATGATATCTCAATCAATATGAAGAAAATAGCTTTATCTATCATAATTGGATTATCTATATTATCTTTTTTAGGTAATATAGCTTTAAATTCATATCCAGATATAAATGGTGTATTACATTGGTTAGATATAGGTTATTGGTCTCATTGGCATACAATAGGATATGAAATATATATGTATATATTTACTAAACCATTTGGTTTATTAGGCGTATTATTTATTCAAGGATTATTATATGTATTAATTAATAAATATATATTAGATGTATTAGATAGAAGATTTAATAATAAATATATATTAATATACTTAATATTAAATATTATATTCTTTCAACCATATGTATTTAATCATTTAGCACCTAAAGATACAATATTCTCTTTATGTATATTTGGTTTAGCAGCTGCTTTCTTTGATATATTAACAACAAAGAAAACAACTAAAAGAAGCATTATTAATTTATTTGTATTTTCAATACTAGTATCTATATTTAGACATTCAGCAATATTTGCTGTAATATTTGCACTTATAATAAGTGCAATAGTATATAGAAATAATAAAGTATTAATAAGAACATTTATAACATGTATATTTATATGTATTGCATCATTTTCATTTATTACATATTTTATAGGTGATTATATATTACATGCAGTACCAAATGCTTATTATATTAAATATACAACTCCTACATATATGATAGGATCATATATGGATAATGATTATGAATTTAACAATATAGATGAATTAGAAAAGTATTTATCAAAAGATGAATGGAAATTATATTATGATAAATATTGGGCTGATACATTAAGTAGAAAATGGAAATTAGAAGGAAAAGAACTAAGAATGGAAGAGTATAATCTAGGACCAATATTTGTTAAAACAAATCTAGATTTATTATTAGATAATCCATTTAGATATATTATTGAATTATCTCATATAGATTCTATATTATTTGAAATATCTACTCCTATAGATGGATATGATTGGGCTCCAGTTAGAAATCATTCTATACAATATGAAGTAGTAAATGATATGGCATCTAATAATTTATTTCATAATATAACTAATGTTATAGAAAATACATCAGGAAGTATAGAAGTAATTAAAGATATAATATGGCGTGGTGGTTTTTATCAATTTATATATTTAATATATATAGCTATGATGATATTAAATAAGAATAAGAAGAAAATACTTATTCTATTACCTGTAATAATAATTCAATTATTATTATATATTTCTATACCATCACAAGATCCAAGATATGTTTTACCAATGGTAATTATATTCCCATTAGTAACTATTTTGACATTTATTAAAAAAGAGAATATAAACTAATAGATATAGAAAATAAAAACTATATATGATAAACTATTATAAAGAATAGGGTGAATTAATATGGCTGGTTTACAAGAACATTTTAAAGTAGATTATAAAAGCATATTACCTTTAACAAACAATATAATAAGGGGTAATAAATTTAGAATAACTGTTCTTTCAGAACTATTAATAAGATTAGAATATTCAGAGTCTGGATTATTCGAAGATAGACCAACTGAATTAGTTCAAACAAGAAACTTTCCAGAAGTAAAATTTGAAAAGAAAGAAGATAATCAATTCTTAACAATTGAGACTTCTTATTTTCAATTAACATATAGAAAAGAAGCTCCTTTTGCAGGACCTAGAATGAGTCCTGATCAAAACTTAAGAATAAATCTTAAAAATACAGATAAGTTCTGGTATTTTAATCATCCAGAAGTTCGTAATTTTGGTGGTACATCTTATTCACTTGATGGAGCAGATGGAAACGTAAGATATAACAAAGGATTATATTCTACAGATGGATTTGTATCTATAGATGATTCTAATAGTTTAATTTTTAATGAAGATGGTTCATTAGGAAAAAGAAGTGATACAAGAATAGACACATATGTCTTCTTATATAGAAGAGACTTTGGTGCATGTCTTCGTGATTATTTCACCTTAACAGGATATCCATCTTTAATACCTAGATATGCATTAGGTGTTTGGTGGAATAAGACTGTTGAATATAATTCAAAAGACTTAGAAAAACTAGTATATCAATTTACTAAATATAGAATACCTGTATCAATTATTATGTTAGGTAATAATTGGCATAGACAAAATCCAAGAATGAAATCAGGATTATCTTTTGATGAAAGATTATTTAAAAGACCTAAGAGAATAACTGATTTCTTACATAGTAAAAATATAAGATTTGCTGTTAAAGTTAATCCTTTAGAAGGTATATCTCCTAAAGAAGATTATTTCTTACCTTATAAAGCAGCAACAAGACAAACAGAAGAGGGTATATTACCATTTAATGTATTTAATCCAAATATTGTTTCAGCATATTTAGATTATTTAATACATCCTCTTATGAACTATGGTGTTGATTTCTTCTGGATTGATTATAATAATCCTCAAGATTTAGCTTCATTAAGAGCATTAACACATTATCATTTTAATGACTTTAAACAAATACAAAATAGACGTGGTATAACATTTGCAAGAAATGGTTTACTTGCTGCACATAGATATCCAATTCAATATACTGGAGAAACTATTGTATCTTGGAAAAATTTACAAATGTTACCTCAATATAATTCAACAGCATCTAACTTAGGATTATCATGGATATCAAATGATATAGGTGGATTTAAGTTAGGAACTGAAGATGGAGAATTATATTCTAGATTTGTTCAATTTGGATGTTTCTCTCCAATCTTAAGATTATCATCAGATGATGGTAAATATTATAAAAGAGAACCATGGAAATGGGATATTACAACTCAATCTGTAACAGCTCAATATATGAGATTAAGACATAGTCTTATTCCATATATATATTCAGAAGCATATAGATATACAAAAACAGGTTTACCTTTAGTACAACCTTTATATTATAGATATCCAGAAATATATGATGAACCATTATATAAGAATGAATATCACTTTGGATCTCAATTATTTGTTGCTCCAATTACAACAAAAGGTGATCCAATCATGGATAGAACAGTTGTAAAATTATTCTTACCAGAAGGAACTTGGTATGATTTTACAAATGGTAAAAGATATACAGGTGGTAGAAGATATACTACATTCTATAAAAGAGAAGATTATCCAGTATTTGCTAGAGCAGGAACTATTATTCCAATGGCAATACTAGATGAAAAAGATTTAAACAATACAACACCTCCAAAGGATATGGAAATACAAGTATTCCCTGGAGCATCTTCATCATATGAATTATATGAAGATGATGGTTTAAGTTCATTATTTGAAAAAGGATTCTTTATAGTAACAGGAATTGATTATACATATCAAAAGAATAACTTTACTGTTACTATTAGACCATTAGCAGGTAAATCAGGTATTATTCCTAAATTTAGAAGTTATAGAATAAGATTTAGAAATACAAAAGAACCTGATGAAATAATTATCCATGTTGGTGATGAAAAAGTTAAAGGTGAAGTAACATACATTGATGAAAATGATTTTATTGTAGAATTACCAGCAATTTCAACATTAAAACAAATTACTGTTAACCTAAAGGGTAAGAATATTGAAATTGATGGATTAAGATTAGTTAATGATGACTTTGAATCAATTCTAAATGACTTACCAATTAAAACAGAAACTAAAAATGTTATTGGTGAAATATTATTCAGTGATAAATCTATTCAAGAAAAACGTATTCAAGTACGTAAATTAAGAAGATTAGGTATTAATCAAAAATATATTACATTATTCTTAAAACTTCTTGAATATATGGCTGAAGTTTAGTATAATTTATTTCAAGCAAGTGAAGAAAAAGTAGTAATAAATGGACAAATCAAAGAGAGCTATCGGTTGGTGTAAGATAGTATTTGAAGATTTATGAACTTGTTTTCGGATGTGTTAGGTTAAACGCTTTATAGTTTATTAGAGTATAAATTAAGGTGGTACCACGAGTCATTTCGTCCTTTGGATGAAGTGGCTTTTTTAATTTTAAGGAGGAATAAATATGCAATATGTAGGTTATTATTTTATAGAATTATTTATTATATTTATATTTATGTATATTTTTAACTATATCCTGAAAAAGAAGAAAAATAAATTAGGATCTTCACCAGGATTCAAATATATAGAAAAGAAATATAATTTAAATATGGATAAAAAAAGAGCAGATACTTTAGCAAAGATAATAGTGCTTACAGATTCTATATTATTATCTGTACCTATATATATGTGTTTATTTGTATTAAATATGAATAGTTTATTAAAGATGATAGGATTATTTGCTTTAACTTTCATATTTTGTATTATATTTGTTATATTTTCCTATAATATGATAGGAAAGGTATTAAAAAAGAAAGGTTGGTAAAAATGGAAATACAAGATACATTAAAAATTGAAAAGAAATGGCAACAATATTGGGATGAACATAAAACTTTTGAATGTAAAAATGAAGGAGCTAATCCTTATTACATCTTAGTTGAATTTCCATACCCATCTGGAGCTGGATTACATGTTGGACATGTAAGAAGTTATACAGCTCAAGACGCTATTGCAAGAATGATGAGAATGCAAGGATATAATGTTTTATATCCAATGGGTTGGGATGCATTTGGTGCACCAGCTGAACAATATGCAATTAAAAATCACATTCATCCAAAAGATGCAGTAAAAGAAAACATTAAGACATTTAAAGGACAAATGAAAACATTAGGTTTCTCATTTGATTGGAGTAGAGAATTTTCTACAACAGATCCTGAATATTATAAATGGACTCAATGGCAATTCTTACAATTCTATAAACATGATATGGCATACAAAGATACTATTCCAGTAAACTGGTGTCCTACATGTAAGACAGTATTATCAAATGAAGACGCTGCTGGTGGAGTATGTGAAAGATGTGGTTCACAAGTTGAACAAAAAGAAAAATCTCAATGGATGTTAAAGATGGCATCATACTCTGAAGATTTACTTAAAGGATTAGATGATACTAACTTTGCTGAAAAAGTTAAATTAGGTCAAATAAATTGGATTGGTAAATCAACAGGTGTAGAAGTAGATGTTGATATAGTAGGTGGAGGAAAATTTAGTATATTTACTACTTGTCCTGAAACTATATATGGTATTACATTCTTTGTAATTGCACCTGATGGAAAATTAATTAAAGAATTAATGCCAAGAGTAGAAAACGTTGATGAAGTAAATGCATATATAGAAGAAACTAAAAAGAAATCTGCAATGGATAGAACTGAATTAAATAAAGGTAAAACTGGTGTAGAAGTTAAAGGTATTAAAGCTATTAATCCAGTTAATGGAAAAGAAGTTCCTATCTTCTTAGGTGATTTCGTTTTAGGTGATTATGGTACTGGTGCAGTTATGGCTGTTCCTTCACATGATCAAAGAGACTTTGAATATGCTAAAGAACATAATCTAGAAATTATTCAAGTAATTGACTGTGGTGATATTTCAGAACATGCAATCGAAAAAGGAGATTACATGGGTCATGGATATAAGATGATCAATTCAGAAGAATTTGATGGGATGACAGTTGATGAAGCTAGAGAAAAAATTTCTGATATGTTAGAAGAAAAAGGAATAGGTAAGAGAGTTAATAATTATAAGATGAGAGACTGGATCTTCTCTAGACAAAGATTCTGGGGTGAACCAATTCCTATGATTAACTGTCCTGAATGTGGATGGGTACCAGTTCCTGAAGAAGAATTACCATTATTATTACCAGATGTAGCTGAATATGAACCTACAGATAATGGTGAATCTCCATTAGCTAAGATTACAGAATGGGTTAATTGCAAATGTCCAAAATGTGGTCATGATGCTAAGAGAGAAACAGATACTATGCCTAACTGGGCTGGATCATCATGGTATTTCTTAAGATTTATGGATGCACACAATGATAAATGTTTTGCATCAATGGATGCAATGAAATATTGGAACAAAGTTAATTGGTATAATGGTGGAATGGAACATACTGCAAGACACTTATTATATGCAAGATTCTGGGTTCAATTCTTATATAACATTGGATTAGTTCCAAATAAAGAAATGATTGATACAAGAGTATCACATGGTATGGTATTAGGATCTAACAATGAAAAGATGTCTAAATCTAAAGGTAATGTTATCAATCCAGATGATATCGTTAATGAATTTGGTGCAGATACTTTAAGAGTATATGAAATGTTCATGGGTGATTATCAACAAGATGCTCCATGGAGTACTGATTCATTAAAAGGATGTAAGAGATTTATTGATAAAGTTATTAGATTAAAAGATAAAGTAGTAGATTCAGAAGAATATACTAAATCATTAGAACCTATTCAACATAAAACTATAAAGAAGGTTCAAGAAGATTTAAGAAGCATGGGATACAATACAGCAGTATCAGCATTAATGATTTTAGCTAATGCATATGATGATGCCGAAAGTATTACAAAAGCAGATTATAAATTATTATTAACATTATTAAACCCAATAGCTCCACATATAACTGAAGAGTTAAATGAAGAATTAGGATATTCTCCAATATGTGAAAGCTCATGGCCTAAATATGATGAATCTAAAACTGTAGAAACAGAAAAAGAAATTGGTGTTCAAGTAAATGGTAAATTAAGAGCAACTATTAAAGTTAATGTTGATGAAGATGAAGAATCATTAAAAGAAAAAGCATTAGCAGAACAAAATGTTAAAAACTTTACTGATGGACATGAAATTGTTAAAGTAATTGCTATAAAAGGTAAGATAGTAAATATAGTAGTTAAATAAAAAAGAGACTTTTAAGTCTCTTTTTATATTTATTTAAAGTAAAATGATATACCTACCGTGTATATATATAGTAGAAGGATTAATCCTTCTAGGAAGTATTAACTAGATGTTATCTCGTTTCAATATGTGAAATGAGGTGATGATATGATTAGAAAATCTGACATTGTCATATTTTTATTAATTATAATCATTATTTTATTAATAATCTTTAAATAAGCTTAAAGGCTTCAGAGGGATTGGTTGATAAAAAAAGCATCTAACATAAGTTAGATGCACCAAAACACGGGATAGCATCAACTTTGTTAATGCTTCCTTAATACAAGTATATTTTATTAATTGAATAAATACAATATTATTTTGTTAATTTATCAAGTATTTCATCAATATTATCTGTACTTATATATGGATATTCAAAAGTTCCTTCTTTATATACAGGAATTAAATGAATATGATAATGTTTAACTAATTGTTCACATCCATAGTTATTAATTATTTTTAATCCGATAGCTCCAAGTCTATCATATATTAATTCTTTCATATCTTTAATTACATGATGAATATGAGTTAATGTTTCATCATCCATTTCAGTAAAATCTGTTATATGTTTTTTAGGAACTACTAACATATGTCCTTCTGTATTTGGATTAACATCTAAGAATACTTTAACTATATCATCTTCATATACAGTTTTAGAAGGAATATCTCCTTTAATAATTTTACAAAAAATACAATCTTCCATTTATATCACCTATATAAAATATAACACATTTATATTTATTTTAATATATGTAATATGATATATTTAATAAGGAGGATTAAACATGAAGAAAATTAAATTCAACAAATATTTATTCTATTGTATATTGTTTACAATATTAGGATTTGGAGTATTATTTAGAATTCAAAATATCTTTCCATTTGGTAAAGAAATAATTACATTTATGGATTTTGATTCTGGATATATTCCTGTTTATTATAAACTTTGGGATGTATTACATTTTAATTCACCTTTATTCTTTGATTGGAATTTAGGTGCTGGTTTAAATTCATTTGGATCATTTATAGGAAATGGATTCTTTTCTCCTTTATGTTGGATAATAGGTATATTTCCTAGAAATACAATTCCATATACAATGTCATTTGTATATTTAATTAAAATGATATTTGTATCAATCATGACATATATAGGTATTAAAAAAATATTACCTAAAACAAAAGAGAAGAATATAGTATTATTTTCTCTTATGTATACATTTAGTTCATGGACATTTATGATGTCTACAAATCTATTATATGTAGATGCATTTGCTATTTATCCATTACTAGTATATTCATTAAAAGAATTATTAGATAAAGGTAAATGGAAATTATATTTAGTATTATTAACATTAACACTAATATTTAATTATTATATAGCTTGGTTAGATTTATTATTTATAATTGGTACTACAGGTTTTTATTTAATAATCATGGATGTAGATAGAAAGAAAGAAAAAGCAGTTAAAGTATTAATATTTACTTTATTATCTTTATTACTATCATGTATATCATTCTTACCTGGATTTATGTTAACTAGAACAAGTACAAGAATGGCTAATAATACAAGTAATGATGGTATATTTGCATATTTCATGGATAAATCATGTTATTTATTTACTTTAGTAATACCATTTGTATTAACTATTAAACAATTATTTATTAAGAAAGATAAAAGATTAAATATATTTATTATAGCTATGTTATTATTCTTATTATTAGGAGTAGTAATAGAACCTATTAATGCTTTATGGCATACTGGATCACATTCAGGATTCCCATTTAGATATGCTTATCAACCAACATATTTTATGATTTTAGTTAGTTTATATTATTTAAATAATAATTATAAAGAACCTAAAAATGCTTCATGGTTAAGAGCAATTATACCAACAGTAGGTATATTAATGACACTAATAGTATTTATAGTATTAAAGAATGAATTAATGATGAGAAATACTTTTGTATCAGTATTCTACAGTGCTGCTGACTACTTAAGTTTATTATTCATGTTTATTGTCTTATTAATATCTTACTTATTTGTATTAAGAAATAATAAAAAGATTGCATTTATATTAACTATTTTATTATTCGTAGTAGAATCTGTTATATTTGGAACATTCTACTTACATTCATTTAAATTTAATAGTTCACTTAAGATGCAAGAAATATCTGAAAAGTTTGATTTTGTAAATGATGGTTACAATTACGTTTTAGATATAGAAGAAGCTAATGATAACTTCCCATATATTTTAAAAGTACCATCTATTCATAATAGAATACATTTCATAAGACAAGAAGAAATGAATCAAACACTTTATATGGGATATAATTATTTATCTACTATTTTAAAATCATCTGGATCTAATGAATTCTTTAATACATTATTACAAAATAAGTATTATGTTACTAGATATGAATTAGATGAAGATTTATATGAATTGATAGATAAAAAAGATGATATCTATTACTATAAATCTAAATATAATTTAAATTATATAATTCCTTATAATGGAACTGAATATAAAGAAGAAAATTTAGATTATTTTGAAAATGCTAATAATATGTATAAAAAAGTATTTGATGGAAAGAAAGATATTTATACTAAAGAAG
>CAMOID010000030.1 GCA_946615975.1 uncultured Caryophanales bacterium | reverse complement strand
GATCAAGCTGATAAAGCCAACCGTGCTAAATCTGATTTCTTAAGTAGCATGTCACATGAAATTAGAACACCTTTAAATGCTATAGTTGGTTTATCAGAAGACATTGCATCTTATATTGATCAAGTACCACCTGAAGTAGTTGAAGATACTAAAGATATTCAAAATGCATCTCAAACTCTTCTAGAAATTGTTGGTAATATTCTTGATATTAGTAAGATTGAATCTAATAGAATGGAAATAGTAAATGCACCTTATAATCTTAAAGAAGAAGTTGAAGGTTTATGCAGGGTTACTTCTACTAGAATAGGTGATAAGCCAATTGATTATACTTTAACAATCGCTGATGATGTTCCATATGAATTAATTGGTGATAAAGGTAAAGTTAAAGAAATTGTTAATAACTTATTTACTAATTCAATTAAATATACCGAAAAAGGTAAAATTAATTTATCTATTAAATGTGTAAATGATTTTAATAATATGTATTCTACTATATATATTACATGCCAAGATACAGGACGTGGTATTAAAGCAGAAAGTATTAGTAGATTATTTGATAAATTTGATAGACTAGATGTTGAAAGAAATACCACTGCTGAAGGTACAGGTCTAGGACTTGCAATCACTAAAAAGATGATTGAAATGATGGGTGGAAAAATTAATGTTTCTTCACAATTTGGTGTAGGATCAATCTTCATGGTAGCAATACCACAAAAGATTAGTAAGATTGCTAAACCAGAAGGAGAAGATGAATTATCTGATACAGCAAAACTTGCTAATTCAAATTTTGATTTAGGTAAGAGAAGAATATTAATAGTAGATGATAATAACTTAAATATTAAAGTTGCTACTAAAGCTCTTAAAGATTTCAACTTTGAATTAGATTCATGTAACTCTGGTCAAGAATGTTTAGACAAATTTAAAGCAGGAGAACATTATGATTTAATATTAATGGATATCATGATGCCAGTAATGTCAGGAGAAACTACATTACATACTCTTCAACAATCTCCAGCATTTACAACTCCAGTTATAGCATTAACTGCAGATGCTGTAGCAGGAGCTCAAGAAAAATATATATCAGCAGGTTTTGTTGATTATATAGCTAAACCATTCTCAAGAGATCAAATTAAAGGTAAATTAGAAAAGATATTTATAAAAGGAAACGAATAATGTTTCCTTTTTATATGTAAAGTTTTATAATTAGACAAAGGAAAAACATATAATATGTTTTATAATAATAGTAGGTGATATATATGGTAAAATTATCAATGCAATTTCCATATGTTAAAGGTAGTACTTTATATGATGGAACTAAACATGATGTAGATGCAATTGACTGTGTTAAATATAGTTCAACAAATATATATTTAGTAATATATATGGATCATAAACTAAATAAAAAATCTATTGCATTATTTAATCGTGGTAAAAAAAATATATCTCATATTCCATTAATGGATAAACGTGGATTAAAAGATTTATTTGATTTATGGAAAACAGCAAAACAAGTTACTACAGTAGAAGATTTATTTAAAGATGATAAAGATATAGGAGTAACAGAAACATATACTAACTTAAATACATTCATGGATGATTTAAGAAAAAGATTAGGTTTAAGAGATGGAATGTCTGTTACTGAATTTACAAAAGAAGTATTAGATGAAGATAAAAAATTACATGACTATGTTCCTGTTAAAAAAGAATACATGCAAACAGGTGTATATGATGCATTAGGAGAAATGGTTGAATCTATTCCAGACTATAAGGAAGATGAACCTGAATCTGATTACTATCAAGGAAGAAAAGTTACATATGATGGAAAAGGACCTATGGGATTACCATCATCATCTTATTGGTATCAACCAGGACATGCTCCATATGGATCATCAAGAAGAGGACCAGGAGGAAGACCTCCAGGACCAGGTGGAAGACCTCCAGGACCACCACCTGAAGATGGACCAGGAAGACATAAATAGACACTTATTAAGTGTCTTTTTTATTTGATAAGTGTTATACTTATAATAGGTGAATAGTATGGAAACTATAGAAAGTAGAGCAAATAATCTTATTACTTCATTATTTGGTAAAGATAAAATTTCTATAACTGAAATTATAAATGCTGGATATATTGAAGAATTATTTGAATGCAAAGCATTTATAGATGATATAAATGAATTATTATCTACTAATGATAAAGATGTAGTATTCCATTATTCATTAGATGAAGAATTTAAAGATACTTTATTAACAAGAGGTTCTAAAGTTAATAGAACAGATGAATCTAAAATAAATGTTGATTATTTAAGATCATTAATTAATAGAATAAAAAATAAAAAGTTTGATAGAAATTCTATATTAATGTTATTAGACTTAACTAGATTTATGAATATCTATTCAACTAAACTATCTAAAGAAGATATTATATATATATTAAATAATAGAATATATACAACAGTTAAAAATCTTGATCAAGCAAGTGATGGAGATACTATTCTTGATAAAGATCAACAATTTGATAAATCTCTTATATTAATGAAATGGAGTAAGATATTTGGTAATAAAATGGTTGATATGGTATTTAGTTTAGATATTCTTTTATATAGACTAATGAGATTATATTCACTTAATGATGAAATAACAAAACCATATATGAATGAAATATCTGATTTAATAGCATATACAAGATTAGCTATAGAAGTAAGAGATAATAATTATAAACCAAATTCTAGAAATATAAATAATATAAATAATTTATTTATTAATTATAAAAAACTTAATAATAAATTATTAAGTGATGCTATATCAAAAGATAAATTACATTTAATACATTTTATACAATCATATGATATAGATTATCAAATAGAAGGAATAGATGTCGTTAATAAAAAAGATTCTTCTAGTAAAGAATCATCATTTAACAGAGTTCAAAATAATATATTTATTGAAAGTTATATGAATAGCATTATTCCACTTATAGAAAGAGAATTAAGTGAACCATTTAATATATATCAAAGAAAACATAGAAATATATTAACAGGTTATCTAAATATCTATAATGATATTTTTAATAATACACCATTAACAAGATTACCTCTAACATTAAGGGAGGTATATAGATATAAAGATTATTATAGAAATCCTGATAATAGATTATCTTGTTCATTATCAACTGATACAAGTATAAATCCTCATTTAGATAGAAAGATAGGATTAGTATTAAGCGTAGATGGAAAAGATATATTAACATCTAGTTTAGGATATACATCTTGTAAAAATCATTTAGACTTTAGAAATGACTATGTTTCATATGCTGAAATAGTAGATTCACTAAAAGATAGCAAATCTACAAATGAAACAGTAGTTAATGTGAATAATGTTAAAGTATCTAAAGTAATAGTATTATCAAATGATCCAGATATTATAAAAAGAGCAGAAAGAATCGCAAATAATTATAATGTTGAATTAGTAAGATCATTTGAAGTAGAAATACCTAAGAAACAAGATGAAGTAAAAAAAGCAATATAAAAAGAACAAGATTACTTGTTCTTTTTAATTTTATTATATATTAATTCTACAAATATATTTACTATTACACATATTATTAAAGCAGCAATTAAATCTATTACATAATGTTGTTTTACTAAGAAAATAGATATTATTATTGTAATAGCTAATAAACTAGTTAATACTTTATTTTTAATACTAATATTATTGCTTCTTATAATTGTATATATTGTTTGGAAACAAAATAAACAATGAATAGAAGGAAAACAATTAATAGCAGGAGTATCACATTTATATGTAAGTTCTAATATAAATTGTGATAACCAATCTATATTTAAATTAGTAATATCAGGTCTTATCATTTCAACAGGATATAATATAAATATTGTATTACATATAATATATCCAATCAAAGCAGCTATTATACCTTTATCATATGTTTTCTTATCTTTACCAAATATATAATAAAAAGTAAAAAACAAAAAAGGATAAAACATATTATAAATAATAATAAAACCAGCAGGTATAAATGGAATAGCTTTATCTATTGCAAAATTAAAAGTATGATAATCATGTTGTATATATTTAAGTGTAGTATATAAAAGTGATTGACCACCTAAAAATAAAATAATAGATATCCAAAATCTTTTATCTTTAAAATTTTTAAAATATTCTTTCATATGAACACAATTCTTTCTTCATAACATAAATATATTTTAACATATATTAAACATTAATTGCATATATTTGTAAAATGATATCAAGTAATAATATAGATATATTTTATTGTATAACGTATTAATATATAATAAAATATAGATATTCCTGGAAGGAATAGTAAATATGTATAATATTCATAAAATGATATACTATATTTATAGTATAATTTTTATAGTTGCAACGAGAATATTATTTGGAGGTATATATGTTAAAGAAAAATATTAATCTAAATCTATATAAGGTTTTCTATGATGTTTGTAAATATGGTAGTTTTTCTAAAACAGCAGAATTTACATATACAACTCAATCAGCAATTTCAAAATCAATAAAGAAGTTAGAAGAAGATTTAGAAACTCAATTATTCTATAGAAATTCAAACGGCATTGAATTAACTAATGAGGGAAGAGAATTATTTAAATATGTTGAAGAATCTTATGCTAATTTATTAACAGCTGAAAGAGTAATATTAGAAACTCAAAATTTAGAAAGAGGTACTCTTAATATTGGTTTACCATCACATATAGCTTCTTTCTTCTTCTTTGATAAGATTATAGATTTTCATAAAAAATATCCAAATATAGAAATTAAATTAATAAGTGGATCTACACATCAATTATTAGAATTAATTGATAAACATGAAATAGATTTAATAATAGATACAGCTCCTATTAATACAAGTAATATGGATTTAACTGTAATTGATTTATTTGAAGTTAAATATGCATTTATATGTAACAAAGAACAATATGATAAATATAAACATATTAAATCTATTAAAGATTTAGAAGAAATACCTTTGATAATTCCACCAAAGGGAACAAGTAATAGAAAAAAATTAGATCAATTATTTATTAAATATAATGTAACTCCTAAAAAGATAATTAATATCCATACAAGTGAAGTAATTTTAAATGCAGTTAATCATGATTTAGGTATTGGATATTTAATATCAGATATTGTAAAAAAAGATAAAAATTATAAATATATAAATATTAAAGAAGAACTTCCAACTACAAATATTGTATTTGCATATAATAAGAAGTTCTTAACATCAGCGCCAATTAGATTTATAGAAGAATATATGAATTTTGAAATAAAGTAAAGTATATCAATGGGAAGGTGAAAATATGAAATTACTATTTGCAACAGGCAATGATTATAAATTTAATTTAATGAAAGAAAGATTAAAAGAATTTGATGATATAGAATTAGTAAATCCTAAAATGTTAGGCATTAGCATTGATGTAGTAGAGGATGGTAAAACAGCTGAAGAAAATTCAAGAAAGAAAGCAGAAGCTTATTATGCTGCAACTAATTTACCAACTATATCAGAAGATTCAGGATTATATATAGATAAGTTTAAAAAGAAAGAACAACCTGGTTTATTTGTAAAAAGAATAAATGGAGAAGAAGGATTATCTGATGAAACTATTTTAAACTATTATATAAACATGCTAAAGAAATATGATGGAAGAAGTTTAGCACATTATTTTACAGGTGTATGTATTATAGATGAAAATGGAAATGAATATTCTGACACTATAGAAGAAAGTGAATTCTTATTAATAGATAAACCTAGTAAAAAAGTTAATATGCATGGTGGTGTATTAGAACCTATTAGTTTTGATATAGATGCAAATAAATACTTTGATCAAAGAACAGAAGAAGATATAGCAAACCATTATCAATCTTTAAATGATAGATATCGTGAATTAATTAATAATATTTTAAGAAAAGATACAATAAAAAAAGTAAAAGCTTAAAACAAAAAAAGCAGATATTATAATCTGTTTTTTTCATGTTATAATATAATTAGGAGGAACTAATATGAATAATAAAATAGCAAAAAGTGGAGGAGATAAATATATTCCATTTAATGAAAGAACAAGTGATGAATCAGTTGTATATTTTACTCGTGATTTAAGTCCAGAGGGACTTAAAAAAATATATGAAAAAGTAAATGATAATATTGATGGTAAAATAGCAATTAAATTACATACTGGGGAACCACATGGACCTAATATTATTCCAAGTGAATGGATTAAAGATTTTATAAAAGATGAATGTCCAGATGCAACTATCATTGAAACAAACACTTATTATGAAGGTGATAGATACACTACTGAACAACATAGAAAAACTTTAGAAATCAATGGATGGAATTTTTGTCCAGTAGATATAATTGATGAAAATGGAACAATAGATTTACCTATAGAAAACGGTAAATGGTTTGACCATATGACATTAGGTAAAAATATTGTTAATTATGATTCACTAGTAGTACTTACACATTTTAAAGGACACACTATGGGTGGCTTTGGTGGAAGTAATAAAAATATAGGAATTGGATGTGCTGATGGTAGAATTGGAAAAGCCATGATTCATACATATCCAGGAGAAGATCAATGGTCTATTTCAGAAGAAAACTTTATGGAAAGAATGGTTGAAAGTACAAAAGCTACAGTAGATCATTTTAAAAATAAAATTACTTTTGTTAATGTTATGAGAAACATGAGTGTTTCATGTGACTGTGAAGGAGTAAATGCAGCTCCTGTTGTAACACCTAATGTTGGTATATTAGCATCTAGAGATATATGTGCTTTAGATACTGCATGTATAGATTTAATATATGCCATGACTCCTGAAGAAAATCATGACATAGTAGAAAGAATTGAAACAAGACATGGTCTAAGACAACTTTCTTATATGCATGAATTAGGAATGGGTAATACAAAATATAAATTAATTGATATAGATAATAATAAAGAAATAACTCAAAAAGAAGCAGTAAGTAATTTAAAACCTTTTAATGAATAGTAGGTATATATGAAAAAAGTAATAGCAAGTATATTAATTATTGTTTCATTATTTATAATTACAGGATGTAGCTATAAAGAAAATAATAATAATAACAATTCTAATGAGGAGATTAAATCAGTGAAGGCAATAATAAATGATAAAGAATATATTATTAATTTAGAAGATAATGCAACTGCTAAAAGTTTTGTTGAAATGATTCCTAAAGAATATACTATGAGTGAATTAAATGGAAACGAAAAATATATTTATATTGAAAAAACACTTCCTACTAATTCATATAAACCTAGAAACATAAATGCTGGAGATGTAATGTTATATGGTAATGACTGCTTAGTAATTTTCTATAAGTCATTTAATACAACATATAGTTATACTAAAATAGGGCATATTGATGATTTACCTAATTTAGGTAATGGTAGTATAAATGTTAAATTTGAAATATAGGAGATATTATGAAAGACCAAAAAAGTTTAATAATTTATTTTAGTAGAGCAGATGAAAATTATTCAGTTGGATATGTTGAAAAAGGTAATACTGAAATAGTAGCAGAATATGTACAAGAATTTACAAATGCGGATATGTTTAAAGTAGAACCATTAGTTCCATATGCAAAAGATTATCAAACATGTATTAAAGAAGCTAAAGAAAGAATTGGCAATGCACCAATAAAAGAAAAAATAAATGATATATCTCAATATGAAGTTATATATATCATGACACCTATATATTGGGGTACATATGCACCTGAATTAGAAACAGCAATTAAAGATTTAGATTTTACAGGTAAGACAATAAGAATTATTACAACTCATGAAGGATCGGGACTTGCAAATGTTCCAACTGATATTAAAAATATTTGTAAGGGTGCTAATGTCTTAGATGATGCAATTGCAATTGTAGGATCACAAGCAAAAGAATCAAAATCAACAATTGAATCTTGGATTTAAGAAAAAAAACACTAACTATTTAGTTAGTGTTTTTTATTTATTATTAAAATTATAGAATAGTATGTATGATATAATTTATATACGAGGTGTGAAAATATGAGTGTATATGAAAGATTATTATCTTATCAAGATAAAACATACAAAGAATTTCAAAGTAAACTAGTTCCGAATATTGATAAAGAAACAATTATTGGTGTTAGAACACCTCAAATAAGAAGTATTGTTAAAGAAATATTTGGTACAGAAGAAGCAAATATATTTTTAAAAACTTTACCACATCAATACTATGAAGAAAATCTTGTTCATATCTTTTTAGTATCAAAGATTAAAGATTATGATGAATGTGTTAAAGAAATTGAAAGATTTCTTCCATACATAGATTGTTGGCCAGTTTGTGATCAAGCAACACCATTAGTATTTAAGAAGAATCATGATAAACTTCTTCCATATATAAAAAAATGGATAAAATCTAATAAAGTTTATACTGCAAGATTTGGTATACGAATGTTAATGAATGAACTTTTAAATGATGATTTTAAAGAAGAATATTTAGAATTGGTATCTTCTAAAAAAGGTGAAGACTATTATTTAAAAATGATGATTGCTTGGTTCTTCGCTACAGCTTTAGCAAAACAGTATAATGCAACAATAAAATATATAGAAAACAAATGTCTTGATCCATGGATACATAAGAAGACAATACAAAAAGCAATAGAAAGTTATAGAGTATCTGATGAGCATAAGGAATATCTTAAAACTTTTAGATAAAAAAAATCGAACCAGATAGTTCGACTAATATTCTAAATGGCAGGGGTGGAAGGAATCGAACCCTCCTCTGTGGTTTTGGAGACCATCATTCTACCGATGAACTACACCCCTAGGTACGTAATTAATTATAGCAAATAATAATTATATAATCAAATAAAAAATAAAGAAAAGGCAACTATTTAGTTGCCTTTTTATTTACCTGCACATATATCTATTTCTGGTATATCTAAAAGAACTGCCAACAGTTCGGCCTAAATCTAAAATAGCAGTTATTATTTTAGTAACAGCATTTATTACAGTTCCAATTGAATATGCACCACCATTAATAGTAATTAATTCATGTTTTTCTATTTCCATTATCTATTACACTTTAATGGTCTTAAGTATCCATCAATTACACCAATTATAAATGTAATGACAGCACCAATACCAATTGCTATTCCATATTTAAACCCACCACCATAAATATTAGCAAGTTCATATTTACTTAATTCCATATTATCTCCTTTCTTATACATATATACATCTTTTGAAATATTCCTTTTTATTCTTATGACTTACATATATGATTGTAGTATCTTTATAAGATTTAAATATATTATTTAAAACAGTATTTTCTACTTCATCATTTAGTTCTTTCATAGTTTCATCAAGTATTAATATTTTACTATTTCTAATTAATGCTCTAGCTAGTATTATTAAATTTCTTTCTCCACCTGATAAGTCCCCAGCTCCACCAAAAAGAAACGTATCATATTTGAAAGGTCTATTTTTAATAATTCTATCTAACAAACATATATTAGCAATTTTATTAAATTCTTGATCATCTACTTTTAAACCTAAAGTAATATTTTCTTTTATTGTTCCATTAAAAATATATTCTTGTTGAGAAGAGTAGGTAATATTATTTCTTAGACTATTTAAATCAATATTAGATAATTCTTTATCATTAATTTTTATACTACCTTTATAATCATATTCTTTATTTAATATCTTACATAAAGTTGATTTACCACATCCAGATTCACCTTTAAATATTATTTTATCTCCTTTCTTAATCTTTAAATTTTTATTGTTTAATACTTTTGTATATTTGTTATAGCTAAATGATAAATTAGTAATAACAATATCTCCATTTGTAAATTCTATATTTCCTTCATCATCTTTCTTTATTAAATAAAATTCATTTATCTTTCTAATTATATTTTTTATATACAATAT
>CAMOID010000029.1 GCA_946615975.1 uncultured Caryophanales bacterium | reverse complement strand
GATATAGTTGATTATCTATATAATAAATATATGTTATTTTATTTAATTGCTAATATAGTACAATTACTATTATCTATATATTTTTATATAAGTATTAATAAAATAACTGTAAAGAGAAAGTAGTATTAGTTTATATAAATAAATTATTGTTTTATAATATATATAGGTGAATGTTATGAAAAAGAAGAAAATGTTTATAATAACTTTAATAATGTTAAGTGTATTATTTGTACCTAATGTTATGGCAAGTCCTTCATCAATGGGTAGTGGATGTGTATTAGGTCAAAAGGTAACAAAAGATTTATTAGGTGTTTTAACTGCATTTAGAATAGCAGCTCCTTTATTAATGATTGGTTTTACAATATTTGAATCAATCAAATCACTTACAAAAGGTGATGGAGGTGCTGAATTAAAAGTAGTTTTTACTAGATTAAAGAAAAGATTTATATATGTAGTATTATTAATCTTTATTCCTACACTTGTTCCATTAGGATTAAATGCTATGGGATTAACAAGTGAATGTGATTTACAAGCTATAGATGAAAGAAATGCTGCATTAAATACAAAAGAAAAAGTATGTAATCAATATGGTACTTTGACTGATTTTGATGCGTGGAGATCTTTAACTTCTCAAGAACGTGTAAGTAATGATGCAGATAAAGCAAAATGTGAAGCAGCTGGATGTAATTATTATTCAGGATGGTGTACTGTTGGAAATCCAGATACATGTAATCCAAATACTGGAGTATACGACGGCTGTGATACTGAAATAAGATAAGAAAAATAAGAATAGGTTATCTATTCTTTTTTTTATGCAAATATGATAAAATTAAATAGTCATGGAGGATTATATATGTTCGATAGATTTGTACCAGATAAGTATTTTAAAAGTATATATGATATTGATTATAAAGCATTAAAGAAATCAGGTGTTAAATGCCTTGTTTTTAATGTTTCAAATACTTTAGTACCTGAAAATGTTAAGACTCCAACAAATAAAGTTAAAGATTTATTTGAAGATTTAAGAGATATGGGATTTAGATGTATTATCATTAGTAATGAATCTAAAAAGAGAGTAACTCCATTTAAGGAATTATTATGTGTAGATTCTGCTTATCATGCTATGAAACCATTTAAATTTAAAATAAAAAAAGCTATGAAAATGTATGAATTAAAACATTATGAAATAGCGTTAATAGGAAGTGGATTATTCTTTGATATATATGCTGCTAATAGAGCTAATATTACTAGTATATATGTTAATCCAATAAGTGATGATAAATTAGCTGTAACTAGATTTACAAGAAAGATTGAAAATCTTATTTTTAATCACTTAGAAAAGAAAGATTTATTCAAGAAGGGACGTTATTATGAATAAGATTTGTTTTGGTTGTGGTTCTAAATTACAAAGTGAAGATAAAGAAAAGTTAGGATACGTTCCTGTTGGTAAAGAAGACTCTGAATATTGTATGAGATGTTTTAGAATGATTCACTATGGAGAAAATAAAGAAGTAGTAACTCCAAAAGATATTCATGAAATTATAAATAAAATTAATAAAGATAATAAATTTGTTATTTTCTTAACTGATTTCTTAAATATATCTAATCATACTTTAGATATATTTAAATCAATAAAGAAAGATAAATTACTTGTAGTTAATAAATGTGAATTATTACCTAATGATGTATATCGTGATAATATTATTCATTTCTTAAGAGATACATATGGTATTTCAAGTGATATTAAATTAAAAGGTGGAACTGCTACTCATGGAGCTAAGTCTATCCTTAAATATTTAGAAGATCATTATATAAAAGAAGCATATATATTAGGTATATCTAATTCAGGTAAATCTACTTTAATAAATGATTTATTAACTATATGTGATTCTAAATTAACTAAGATAACTACTAATAATAAGGCTAATACAACATTAGATTTTATTAGAGTTAATGTTAATAAGAATTTAACTTTAATAGATAGTCCTGGATTTATATTAGATGATGCAATTAAATCTAATGTAGAAAATAAAGATATTAAATCATATAGTTTAAATGTTAAAGAAAATGAAACTGTAGAATTATTAAATGATAAATACTTTATTAAGTTTAATGAGGGTTCACCAATTGTTTTCTATAATAATGTTAATTTACCTAAACCTATAAAGAAAGTATTTAAAGATGTTAATGTTTCTAATGAAATAAAAATTAAAGCTAATACAGATTTAGTATTATTAGGCATTGGTTTTATTAGTTTTAAGAAAGATACAACTATTATTACTAATTTAGATAATAAGAATATTGAATTAAGAGAATCCTTATTTGGAGGTAGAAATGACTAGAATACATGTAATGTCAGATACACTTGCAAATAAGATTGCTGCTGGTGAAGTAGTTGAAAGAATAGCAAGTGTAGTAAAAGAACTTGTTGAAAATAGTATTGATGCTAAATCTAAAAATATAATTGTAGATTTAATAGATGCTGGTACTAAAGAAATAAAAGTTACTGATGATGGTGTAGGTATGGATAAAGAAGATGCATTACTTGCATTTGAAAGACATGCTACATCTAAGATAAAAAAAGATGAAGATTTATTCTTTATCAATACATTAGGCTTTAGAGGTGAAGCACTTGCTTCAATTGCTTCTGTTTCTAAAGTAGACTTAAGAACATCTGAAGGTGAAGTAGGTACTCATGTTCACATTGAAGGTGGAAAGTTAATTGAAAATGAAGAATGTGATGCTAGAAGAGGAACTATTATAACTATAGATGATTTATTCTATAATACTCCTGCTAGATTAAAATACTTAAAAAGTGATTCAACTGAACTTGCTAATGTAACCCAATATATGGAAAAACTTGCATTAGCAAATCCAAGTATTTCATTTACTTTAACTAGTAATGAAAGAAAAATAATATATACATCAGGTTCAGGAGATTTACTTAAAGTAATACATGAAGTATATGGTTATACTGTTTCATCAAATATGATTGAAATAAATTATTCTTCTGATGACTTTGATATATCCGGTTATATTTGTAAACCTGTAGTATTAAAGAGTAATAGAAATCATATGACTACTATAGTAAATGGTAGAGTAGTTAAAAATGCTGATATTAATCGTGCTATTAATGATGGATATTTTAATCATAAACCTGATATAAAATATCCAGTAGTAGTATTAAATATTGAAACTGATCCAACTTTAATAGATGTTAATATACACCCTTCTAAAGCAGATATTAAATTTTCTAAATTAGAAGAATTAACTGAAATATTAAAGAGAATAGTAGATGAAGCTTTAAGAAAAACTTTATTAGTACGTGAAATGGAAATAAATGCTAATGTAGTTGCTCCATCAGTTATTATTAAAGAAGATAATATTTTAAAAGAAGATGGTTTATTTAAAACTGAAGAACAATTACAAATGGATTATACAAAAGTAGAAGTTAATGAAGTTAAGCATACTTTTGAAGAAGCAAAAGAAAATGTAATAGCATCATCAGATGAAACAAAAGAAATAAATGAAGATATTAAGAGATTAGATTTAACACCTAAAGGTATAGTAATGCAAACATTTATTATTGCTGAAGGTGAAGGTGGTATGTATATAATTGATCAACATGCTGCACATGAAAGAATCAATTATGAAATGGTACAAAAGAAAATGAAGGAAGCAACAGTTAATAAAAAGATAATGTTATTTCCTTTAACATATGAATTTAATCCATCTGATTATCAATTATTGATTAATAAAAAAGATGTATTAGAAGAATTAGGATTTACTATAGAAGAATTTGGTATTAATACAATTGCTGTAAAAGAACATCCTGATTGGTTAAGAGAAGGATATGAAGATGTATTAATAAAGAGTATCTTTGATATCTTAATTGAAGATGCTACTAAATTTGATAGAATGAAATTTTTAAATAGAGTAGCTGCTACTACAGCATGTAAGATGTCTGTTAGAGCACATGAGTATATTTCATTAGAACAAGCTAAAATTATATTAGATGACTTGTTTAAGTGTGATAATCCATATAACTGTGCTCATGGAAGACCTACAATTGTTAATTATTCAGCATATGAATTAGACCGTATGTTTAAGCGTGTCATGAACTAGGATTTATCCTAGTTTTTTTATTGTGTAAACCTTACAAAAAACTACGTATTTTCTATTGTTTTTAAGTGGGAATAAGAGTATTATAATATGTAGATAGTGGTAGATTGTGGAAGAAAGTGGGGAACACGATATGCTAATAGGTGAATATCATCATAATATTGACGATAAAAATCGTTTGGTCATTCCATCGAAATTTCGTGCTGATATTGGTAAGAAATTTATCCTAACTAGAGGATTGGACAAATGTTTATTTATCTATTCACTTGAAGAATGGAGCTCTATTGTTGCCGAATTAAAAAAACTTCCATTCACACATAAAGATTCCCGTTATTTCACAAGATTTTTCTTATCTGGCGCTATTGAATGCGAACTAGACAATGCCGGTCGTGTTTGCATTACCTCCCCATTGATCGAATACGCCGATATAACTAAAGAATGTGTTATTATCGGCGCAAACGATCGTCTTGAAGTTTGGTCTAAAGAATCTTGGGATAAGTTCTTAAGTGATAACTCAGAAGAATTTGAAAACATAGCAGAAAATTTATTCAACGAAGGTGGTTACAATGCATTATAGTGTTATGTTACAAGAAGCAATAGACGGACTTAACATTAAAGAAGATGGTATTTATGTTGATTGTACTTGTGGTTATGCAGGACATTCAAGTGAAATACTAAAAAGATTAAAAAGTGGATTTCTATATGCTTTTGATCAAGATCAAGAAGCTATAGATTATTCGTCTGATAAATTAAGCAAAATAAGTGATAACTTTAAAATAATCAAATCAAACTTTGAACATTTAAAAGAATGTTTAAAAGAAGAAGGAATTGAACATGTAGATGGAATATTATTCGATTTAGGATTTTCGTCCCCACAAATAGATAATCCTGAAAGAGGTTTTTCATTCATGAGAGATTCTAAACTTGATATGAGAATGGATAGAGAATCTAATTTCTCTGCATATGAAGTTATTAATGAATATACAGAACAAAAATTAACTGAGATATTCTTCAAATATGGAGAAGAAAAGTTTAGTAAAAGTATTGCTAAGAATATTGTTAAATCAAGACCTATTAATACAACGATGGAACTTGTAGATGTAATTCAAAAGTCAGTTCCCACTAAATATGCTTTGAAATCACATCCTGAAAGACAAATATTCCAAGCAATAAGAATTGAAGTTAATCAAGAATTAAAGGTATTAGAAAATGTTTTACCTGATGCTATTGATCTTTTAAATAAAGGTGGAAGAATATCAGTTATTACTTTCCATTCATTGGAAGATAGAATAGTAAAACAAACATTTAAAAGAGAATCTGAATTAGAAGGTATTTATAAAGGTATGAGAGAACAAGATATACCTAAAGATAAATTACCTAGATTAAAAATAATAAATAAGAAACCAATCTTAGCATCTGAAAAAGAATTAAAAGAAAACTCAAGAAGTAAAAGTGCTAAGTTAAGAGTAGTTGAAAGGGTGTAACACATGAAGAAGAATACAAAAACAATAACTAGAGTAAAAACATATCCAATGGACAATTTCTTTATTGGATTAATTGCTATATGCGTATTAGGAGCTTTATTTGTAGTTGTTGGAACAACATCAACATTATCAACTACTAATATAGAATTAGAAAAGTTAAAAGAAGACATTGAAGCACAAGAAAATATAAACTCAAGTTTATCAATGCAAGTTGATGAATTAGGTAGTTTATCAAATATCCAAGATGTTGCAAAAGCATATGGATTAAGCTATAATAATGATAATATAATAGTTATTAAATAGCATAAAGAAGGTATTAAAATGAAGTATAAGAGCAATACAATTAAGATGACAATTTTTCTTCCTATTTGTGTTGTTCTTTTTTTTGTGGCAGTTTTTCTAAAGACATCATATATAGCTTTAAATGATATAGTGGAAGGTACTAATGTTAAAGAACTTGCTGCTAATAGAACTAAAGTAACTAAAACTTTAAAAGCTAGTCGTGGTAATATTTTAGATAATCAAGGTAATTTACTTGCTCAAAATGTTAATAGTTATACTGTAATTGCTTATTTATCTAAAAGTAGAACTACTGATGAAAGATATCCTAAACATGTTGTAGATAAAGAAACTACAGCAAGAAAATTAGCTGAAATATTAGAACCAATTAATTCAGTAATGACTTATGAATATATTTGGAAGTTATTAAATACAGAAAATGCATATCAAGTTGAATTAGGACCTGGTGGTAGAAATATTACTGAATTAGTTAAAAATAAAATAGAAGAGTTATCTTTACCTGGTATAGATTTTATTAAGACTAGTAAAAGATATTATCAAAATGGAGATTTTGCTTCTTATATAATAGGATATGCTAAGAAGTATGAAAATGAAGAAGGTAAACCAGAATATGTTGGTGAATTAGGTATTGAAGGTTTTACTGATAGATATCTTAAAGGTAAAGATGGATCTATTACATATGATGCAGATGCATATGGATATCAATTACCTACAACTGTAACATATGAAACACCTGCAGAAGATGGATATGATATTTATCTTACATTAGATAAACAAGTACAAATATTCTTAGATGCCGCAGTAGAAGGTTTTGAAAAGTATATTAATACTGAAGAAGATACAGATGATTGGGTTAGTATTACTATTGCGGATGCTCATACAGGAGCAATAATAGGCTCTAGTACTTATCCATCATTTGATCCAAATAAATTAAATATAACTAATTATAATAACCCTTTAACATCTTACCAATATGAACCTGGTTCTACTATGAAGATATTCTCATTCATGTCCGCTATGGAAGAAGGAAAATATAAAGGTGATGAAAAATATCAATCAGGTACTATTACAGTAGATGATTATACTATTAAAGACTGGAATAAATGGGGCTGGGGTAAAATAACATATGATGTTGGTTTTACTTATTCATCTAATACAGCTGCTGTTAAATTAGCTCAATCAGTTGGTAAATCTGAATTAATTAATTATTATAAGAGATTAGGATTTGGTTCTAAAACAGGAATTGAGTTATCTAATGAATATGAAGGTAAAGTAAATATTAATTATAATACTGAATTAGCTTCAGCTTCATATGGACAAGGTTTAACTGTAACTCCAATTCAAATGATACAAGCTTTAACTAGTATCACTAATGATGGTACTGTATTAAAACCTTATATAATTGATAAAATAGTAGATCCTAATAAAGGTACTACTGTATATCAAGGTGGTAAAACAGAAATAGAAAAAATATATTCTACACATACTGTTAATAAGATAATTGAATTAATGGATAATACTGTTAATAATATTGAAGATAAAACTATAACTGGTAAAGCATATCATACTGATGCAGTAAGAGTTATAGGTAAAACTGGTACTGCAGATTATACAGATAAAAATGGTAAATATATAGCAGATTCAGTACATGTTATAAGATCATTTGCAGGTATTTTCCCTAAAGATAATCCTGAATATATTATTTATGTTGCAGTTAAAGATTTTACAGGTACAACTGCTCAAATGGGTGGTATTGTTAAAAACTTAATTGAATCAGTTGCTAAGTATAGAAACTTAGATACTAGAGAAACAGATAAAGATGAATCTAAGATTGTTACATTACCTAATTTAACTAATAAGACTGTTACAAGTGCTGAAGCAGACTTAGCTAACTTAGGTATTCAATATGTAGTTATAGGAGATGGAAATAAGATTGTTTCTCAATATCCTAAGAAAAATAATAAAGTATCTCAAAAGAGTAAAGTATTCTTAAAAACTAATTATAAAACTATTACTATGCCTGATATTACAGGCTGGAGTAGTGCTGAAGTGGTTGATTTTTGTAATATAGTTGGTTTACAATATAATTTAGATGGTTATGGATATGTAAATACTTCATCAATACCAGCAGGTACTGAATTAAATGAAGAATCAGTGTTAACTGTTACATTACAATCAATTAGTCCACAATCACTTTTAACAGAGGAGGTTAAGGAAGATGGCAAACAAGAAGGAAACTAAAACAACAAAAGAACCTGTAGTAAAGAAATCAACAGTAAAAAAGACTGCTGTTAAAAAACCAGTTAAAAAGGTTACTGAAACTAAAGTAATAACTAAAATAGAAGTTAAAAAGGATGAATTAAAGAAAACTGAAATAGTTAGTAAAAAAGAAAAAGTGAGTTTAAAGGATAAATTAAAGAATTTCTTTAATAGTCCACAACCATTATTTGTTGTATTTATATTTATTATATTAGGATTATTATTCTATAATATTCAATATAGTAAACATGATACTATTTATGTAGGACATTATACAGGTGATAATGGTACAGTTGGAGCAATACATTGTTTTACTAATCATAAAATAAATGTTTTCTATGCAACTACTGCTACTTATGATGGAGAAGATAAAAAACTATATGCATATGAAATAGGTTATTATTATGAAGATGGTGAAGATTTAAAACCATTCGTAATTAGAAGTGGTAAAATGGATACAGGAGTATCTGTTAAACAAATAATAAATGAAAATAGCTATTTTAATATTTCTGAATTAGCAACAAGTAAAGTTAAATTTACTGAAGATGCTATGCAAAAGATGGATAAACTACATTTTGTAGTTTATGGAGCTACTAAAAAAGATTCTGATGTAGTAGATTTTGTTATAGATTATCCAATAGAATTTGATCATATAGTATAAGCAAGTATTTTACTTGCTTTTTACATGCATTTAACTATACTAAAACGTAAAACAATTGCAAACGGTATACATCTAATTTATAATAATATTAGGAAGTGATATCTTATGCCTAATAAGAATGAAAAGAAAAAGAATAATAAACCTATTTTACCAGAAGAAGTAATTAAAATTACTGATGCTGATAAAAAGAGAATTAAAGAAGATGTAATAAGTGAAGTTAAAGAAGATCTTAGACAAGACTTAGTTAAAAAAGTAAGTGAAGATGTATTTAGCTTATATACTATTTCTGAAAAAGATAGAATTAAAAATGAATTAACTGAAGAAATAAAAGAAGACGTTAAGAAAAGAGTAGTTAGAGAAGAAGCTTTATTAAGTAGAAAGAAAAGCTTAAAGATATTTAGATTAACTGTATATATTATAGTTTTATTAGTTGCTGTAGGATATGGTATTTATAGATTATATAAAACTGATAATCTTATGATTTTAAATAAAGATTATGAGCCAACTACAACTGCTGCATATGTTAATCCTTCTGAACCAACTACTAAAAAGGTTAAAACATTAGATGAATTAAAAAATAATTATGCTTATTTAATGGATAAGATTTATGTAAGTGATATTAATATTCTAATGGGAGAACATACTATTGCTGAATTAAGTGCAAGTGATAGATTAGTGTTAGCTTATAATTCATTAATAGCATCAGATATTACTAGAGATGGTAAAGTATTTACTGTATCAAATAATACATTACAAAGTGCATTTGATAATTTATTTGGAACAAATGCTACATATCAAACTGCAGACTTTAATGTAGATGGATTAGATTATACATATTTAAATAGCCAAGATAGATATTTTGCTATATCTGATTCATATGATAATACTAGAGATATTCAATCTGAAATTGTAGATATCGTAGATGAAACAGACTATGTTATTATTAAAGAAGTAGTAGGATATGTTAAAGAAAATAAATTATATGCTTTAAATGATTTAAATAATCCTATTGTAACAGGTTATTCATCATCTGTATTAGATTATAAAGATTCATTAACAAGTGTTGAATATACATTCAATAAAGTAAATGGTTCTTATAAATTATTTAAAATAAGTGCAAAATAAAAGGAGACTATAAAGTCTCTTTTTTATTTGTATAAATAAATATATAAAATAAAAACGACTTTAATAAGTCGTTTATTTCTAAATGGTGACCCGTACGGGATTTGAACCCATGAATCCATGCGTGAAAGGCATGTGTGTTCGACCGCTTCACCAACGGGCCATAAACAAAATGGTGGACCCAGGGGGACTTGAACCTCCGACCTCACGCTTATCAGGCGTGCGCTCTAACCAGCTGAGCTATGAGTCCGAAATGGTGTCCCCTTAGGGATTCGAACCCTAGACCCACTGATTAAGAGTCAGTTGCTCTACCAGCTGAGCTAAGGAGACATTTCGTTAAGTACTTATTCATTATACTTAAAAATATTATAAAAAGCAAATAAAAAATGCACTTTTTTTAAAAAAAATTGTAAATTATATATTTTTTCAAGAAAATATGCTGTTTTATGGTATGTTTTTTACATTTATGATACACTTATATAGGTGATAATAATGAAGAATTGCTTAGTTATTATTAATTGTAATGATTATAAATCTACAAAACATTTAGTAGATAATGTAGTAGATTATGACATTATTGATAAAATATTAATAGTAGATAATAATTCTAGAGAAGAAGAAAAAAATCTAATTAAATCAATTAAGAATAAAAAAATAGAAAAGATATTTAATGATGAAAACTTAGGTTATTCTGCTGCTATAAATATTGGTACTAAATACTTAATTGATAAATATGATAAATGTAATTTAATAATATCTAATTCAGATATTGTTATTATGGATGAAAAAGATTTAAGTACTTTAATAGATTTATTATCTTTTGAAAAAGTAGGGTTAGTTGTCCCTTCTTTATTAGAAAGAGGACAATTAAATCGTGGTTGGAAAGATTATGGTGCTAAGACTGATTTCTTATTAGGTATTCCTATTGTAAGAGATTTTATAGCAGATAATGTTATTTATTATAATAAAGACTATTATCAAAGCGAATATAGCTTTGTTGATACTGTTTCTACAGCATTCTTCTTAATTACATCTGAGAACCTTAAAAAGATAGGTTATATGGATGAAAATGTATTCTTATACTATGAAGGATCTATATTATCTAAAAAGATAAGAGATAATGATTTAATGGTCGTTATTAGTAATAAAGTTAAAATAAAACATTTATATTCTAGATCTGTAGATAATATGAAACTAGGATATAAGAAATATCAAATGTTTAAAGATAGTCAAATATATTATCATTCAACATATAAAACTATATCTAAGTTTGCTTTATTCTTATTAAAAGCTCAAGGTAAAGTAGGTATATTTAATAGAAAATTATTTGGTAAAAAATAAAAGAGACTTTTTATAAGTCTCTTTTTGTATATT
>CAMOID010000028.1 GCA_946615975.1 uncultured Caryophanales bacterium | reverse complement strand
TATACAACATATAAATAAAAAAATCTTCTAAAAAAGAAGATTTATTTTATATTTTCTAAGATATCTCTTGCAGCAACTAAACCAGTAGCAGCAGCTGTAACTATATTACCTGCTTTACCGGCTCCATCACCTACAAAATATATATTATCATTTTCTAATTTAAATTTATTATTTGTTTCAATTTCATTACTAAAGAATTTAATTTCTGGTCCATATAATAAAGTATCATCATTATTAACACCAGGTATAATCTTATCTAATGTTTCTAATCCTTCTAATATATTAGTAATGATTCTATGAGGCATTACTAAAGCTAAATCACCAGCAACACAATCTTTAAGTGTTGGTTCTATAAAACCTTTATTAATTCTATGCCATTCACTACGTCTACCATTTCTTAAATCTTTTAATGTTTGCACTATTGGTTTACCATCACCTAATACATTAGCTATTTTAGCAATAGATTCACCATATAATCTTGTATTAGTAACTGGTTCAGTTAAATTAACTTTAGATATAAATGCAAAGTTTGTATTATTAGATTTAGTATCTTTTAATGCATGACCATTTACACATATATAACCATAGTAATTTTCTTTAGCAACAAAACCACCTGGATTAGTACAGAATGTTCTTATTTCATCTGAATATGTTTTAGTTTTAATAAATATAGTTGGATCATATATAACATTAGTTAAATCTTCCATTATATCTTTTCTTACTTCTACTCTAACACCTATTTCAATACTTTGAGATATATATGGTATTTCATATTTATCAGCAAGTTCTTGAATCCATTTAGCACCAGTTCTACCTGGAGCTACAATAACATATTTAGATTTTAATTTAGTTTCTTTTTTACCTGTAACATATGTAACTTCATGTTCACTTTCATTAACTGTATGAATATCAGTTACATTAGCACGATCAATTAATGTAACACCTTTATCAGTTAAATAATCACATATACCATCTATATATTCAGGTAAATGATCTGAACCTAAATGTTTTTGTTTAATAATAAGAAGTCTAGCTCCTGCAATAGCAACTTTCTTTCTTATTTCTTCAGCTTCTTTCATATTAGTTGGATAAACTTCAGCATCCATTTTAAATTGATTAAATATTTCTTCTGTTTCATCAATTAATTTAGTAGCTTCAGATTCTAACATATATTTAGATAAATCTGATTTACCTAATTTATATATATAATTTAATTTACCATCAGAAAATGTTCCAGCTCCACCATAACCTGAAAGAATTGCACATGGATTACAGTTTTGGCAAGGAATACCTTTCTTAGCCATTGGACAAATTCTATTTTTAACACATGATCCTTGATCTAATACACATACTTTTAACTTCTTATTTTTACTAATAAGTTCATAAGCACTAAATAAACCTGCAGGACCTGCTCCTACTATAATTACATCATATTCCATATCTAAACCACCCATCTTATATTATAAAGTTTTTATACTTTCTATATTATTTGTTTTTGCATATTCTAAGAATTCATCATAAGTAAATACTTTAGATGAATCTAAATTAACTGCATTCATCCATTCAATTAATTTATCTTTTACTTCACTTGTACCAAGTACTCCTACTAATTGTTCAGGATTATTAAAGAAACTAACATTTTGCATATTAGCAGATGATCTTAATTCTTTATCTCCTTCTTTTTCTCTAAGGACAAATAATACACCACATGGTAAACATCTTCTATAAGATCCAAAGTCAGTAAAGTAATTAATTGTTCTATCTATACTATTTATATCAGAAGCAGAAAATTCTCCAGACATATCAGTACTTTTAATATAACCATCATAGATATCTGCTGAAGAACATATTTTTCCAGATTCAATTATTTCTTTAGCAAAATATATTGGTGTTCCATGAAATCTAATATTAGATTCTTCTCCTAAAATACTTTTTAATTCTTTTCCAAATGTATCAGCTATTCTATTTCTATCTTCTATTTCTTCTTTACTATTAGGTCTAATAAATTCTCTCATCTTAACATTTTCATTATAAGAATAATACCATCTTTGCATTGTTTCTTTAGTATCTAAGAATTCCTTAGATTCTTTATCAATACCTGCATCTAATAATTTACTTAATTTCTTAGTAGCGTCTTCATAATAACCTAATACTCTAGCTATATCTACTTTATTTAAATCTAACATAGAAAGATATTCTAAATATTCAGGACTTTTTTTATATTTTCTTTTTTCTTTTATTTTTTGTATAAAGTTCATATTATTCACCTCTAAACAATAAAACTTTGATCATTTCAAAGAATCTCTTTCTAGTTTCAGGATCTACATCTTTTACTTCATCAAACATATCTTTTAATTTAGTAAATGTCATATCATCAAAGTCATGAGATGTTACTAAATTGTTTTCTTTAAAGAAGTTTTTAAATGCCATTACTAACTTTTTATAATCATCCATATTAACTTTATCTATGTTAGAAGATAATTGCATTTGTAATTCTTTAGAAGCTTTATTTTGTTCTCCTTTTTTAAAGAATTCTCCAAACATTTTCCAATTATATGGATAATGTTTCTTAAAACTTATATCTTGAGCTTCTACAAAGTTATAATTACTATTATTCATTAATATACCTACCATTGATCCATCAGGTAGTATATTAATACATTTACTATTCATCTTTTTAAATTTATCTGTATTAAATTCTTCTTCTCTAAAACCAGGACCATCTAAATTATATATTGTTTTAATTCTATCAAATATATTATCTTTAGTTTCCATTGATGAACACATAGCAAGATTACCACCTTTAGAATGTCCTCCTACATATATTATTTCATCTGACTCTTTAATAGTATTATTTAAATATTCAATTGCTAATTTTTGAGTTTCAGTTGGATATTCAGCATATAAATTAAAGTTTTCTACCCATCCTGCCATTGATGCAGATGTACCTTCATATGATACATATGCTATATTATTCCATCTAAATGTTATAGCACCAAATTGAATATCTGAATCCACTTGTTTTTGTATATTAAATATTCTAATATCTTTATATCTTAAAGCGTCTTTTATAACACTTAACATATCAATAGTTACATATGCCATTGCTCCATGTATTTCTTCTTCACTCATACTAATACATTTATTATATAAATCAGTAAATGTAGAATTATCTTCTAAATTCATACATGGTTCATATGATAAGAAACCTAGTATAGCTGCATCTATAGTATTAAAATGTATATCTTCAAAACTATAGTCTTTATAATATTCTAAATATTCTAAAAAATTATTAGTAATTTTATTCTTCATGCTCATCAATCCTCTAATACAATTATATCATATAACGATAAAAAAATAGATATAAGTTATTACTTATATCTATCTTTCTCTATACTCTTTATATTGTTTAATAAAATTACTAAGAGATTCTATTAATAATTTTAAATTCTCTAAATTAGAATAATCTCTATATTTATAATTTATTTCTAATTGAATAACATCTATATCTTTCTTGTTATATAAATATTGTGTTATAGCACCACCTTTAAATGGATTATTAAAACTAATTTTAGTAATACCATTTTCTATAAAAGCTTCTTTTAGTTCATTTATTGTACTAAAGTCAGCAGTTAAATTATTCATAGTACCAAATTCAACATCAAATTCACGATTAACAGATGCACCATGTAAATCTATAACTAATTTAATATTATGTTCATCTACTAAATCTAATAATTTGTTTTTAAATTCATCATGATTATCTCGATTAGAATCTAATCCAGTATCTAGTAATTTAATCATACTATATGTATTCATATGTTTATTTAAATATAAAGCAATTGCTTTAGTATATGGTTCTGCTTTTTTAATTGAACCATCACTTCTTACTTGTTCCATAGTATGAGGTGCAGTAAAAAGAATTGGAATATTACCCATACTAATTTTATAATCATTAGTAAGTTCTAAATTTTCTAATTCATTTATTTCTTCTTTAAAGTTCATACTATCACCTATTAAATTATAACATAAAAAAAAGAAGATTATATCTTCTTAATTTAATTTCTTACTTATATATAAGAATGGTGTATCAAATAATGCTATAACTATTTCAACAACAGATATTGTTGTAGCAATATTTAACATTGTTGGGATATCATATAAACCTACAAATGCAAAGAAAATAAAGAAATAATTTTCTAATACATTAGATATCATAGTTGCAACATTGTTTCTTAACCATAACTTATTTGGTATTTTCTTTTTAATCTTTTCAAATAAGAAAATATCTAAGTTATTACTAATAAAGAACATTACTATACTTGATATACTTATTCTCAAATTTAGACTAAATAAAGTAGTCATTGCATCATGAGCAAAATCAGTTTCATCTGGAGTAAATAATAAACCAATTTGCATAACAATAGTAAATGCAATCATACTAAATACAGCTAATCTAATTGCTTTCTTACTATAATCAGCACCATATTTTTCACTCATAATATCAGTAGCTAAGAATACAGATGCAAATAATACATTTCCACATGTAGAAGTAAAACCATTAAATAAACCAACAGTTTGACATTCTAATATGTTTGCCATTATTAAAGCAATAGCTGCCCAAACAAATAAACCTTCCTTTTTAAATACTTTTTCTATTAATACTACCATACTAAAAGTAACAATAATATTAATAAAAATTAATAACACATTATTCATAAATATTCTCCTTCCCTTTTTTATACTAGGATGTGTAGGTTAACTAGTACGCGTTTAATTATATCATTCACTAAAATAAGAATCAATAATAACATAATAAAAAAAAATCTAGTATAAACTAGATTTTTCTTTGTAATGTAATACCTTCATTGAAATTGCAACATTGTGTACAATCAAAGTCAGGGAATGTACATCTTGCACCATGCATATATTTTTGAATATCTTCAGCAAGATAATGATCTTTTGCAGTTAATGCTTTTTCATATTCTTTCATAGTTAATAATGTTTGTTTCATTATTTCTAATTGAGCAGCTGAACATAATCTTTCTTTTGATTTTAATATAAAATCTTCATAACATCCTGATTCAAATATTTTAACTTGTTCACCTTGAGGGTTAACTTGTTTAACAGAATTAATATCTCCTAACCATTCTTCTGATAATGATTTATCATTAGCAATAATTTCAGGAACATAATATTTCTTTTCATCTTCAGGATACATTTCCATTTGATATCTTAATGATCTATGTCTTTGAGCTTGAGCTAATTGAGCAAATGATCCATCATATTTAGTAGAATATACATCACCAAAGTAAACTTCTTTTTTATCTATATTTTTACCAAATAGTAATAATGATCTATGTTTTTCATTTCTCATTAATCTTTCTTCTAGAATATTTAATCTAGCTAATTCATTAATGAATTCTTGCATAGCTTCAGCAACTCTAACTTGGAATTGATCATTCTTATCAACTTCACTTATATATTTTTGCATAAATGAAGCTATATAGTTAATTTGTCTAAATGAAATAGTATGAATCATTTCAGTAGGCATAAATACTGTTACCATATATCTAGCATTTTCTTGTGCTAATTTATGAATCTTACTATCTTTATGAATATAACTATATTTTTCTTTAATGATTGGTTCTAAAATTCCTAACCATTTCTTATATAATCTTTCTTCATCTTCAGTAATAGCAGATCCTTCAACTCTTTCTACAGGTGTATATCTTGCAGATTTTTCACTTGTAGCATAATCTCTTTCATCATTTAAGACCATTGCAATAATCTTTGGAATATTATGCATATTTAAAGTTATTTTTACATGATCATTTACTGAATGATGACCATTACCAATTGTTAGATTAACTCTATTTTGAGTTTTACTATCTGGTTCTTGAACGATATGATTAAATCCTTCTTTATCATAACATTCTCCAGCTACTAATCCACTAAATTCAATTGCTTCATCTCTTCTGAATTTACCCTTAGCAGTAATAAAATCGGTTGGTTTAAGGATTTCTATTTTTAGTTTGTTGATTTCACTCATGTTTTTCATCTTCCTCCCATATAACCGCCCTTTTATCCTTTTTTTAATCAACTAAAATTATTATAATACATAAAAAATAAAAAGACTAGAAAAATCTAGTCTAATTATTTATTTTGTTCTACATGTAAATGATTTATGATCAAATAAATTGTTTTCTTCACATTCAATATTACTATTTTTATATTTTAATTTATTATTATCTATAGTAAAAGTTGTATTCATAATTTCTTTATATGCATCATTATCTTCTGCTATAATAGCATAACATTCATTGTAGAAATCTTTTTTATTACATACATAGTTTTCAAATCTTTCATCTGATAAATAAAGAACATATCCATTATTAATATTAGTAACATCAGATATTACATTCTTTGTACTATTAGCAATTAATTTCTTTATATTAGCTTCTCTACCTTTAATAGTAATACTAGATCCATTTATAGTATCTTTAGGTATTTTATTATCCTTAATATAAGAAATTATATATTTATATTTATAATTAAATTCATATCTATCAACATAGTCTTCAATAGAACATGAAATAACATTATTTTCAACATTAAATATAACATTGCCTAATGTATCTGAATGAGATGATTCTAAAACAATTTTATCTTTAGCTATACTATCATCTATAACAAATTTAATATTATTACTTCCTAATAAATAATTACGACTAAAATATAAATCATCATTATAACTTATTTCTTGAGTATTAGTTACAGTATTAACTTCTACTACTTCAAATTTAGCAGCATTCATAAATATTGAACCAGTTGAAATAGAAGCACCAACTATTGCAAGTAAAAATAATATAAATAAGAATTTAACATTATTTTTCTTTTTAAAGATAAATCCAAATAACATAATAGCAAATACTATACATGCAGCTATTCCAAACACTCCTAAGAAAGTAAAGCTAACAAATATAGGATGAACAGTTATATGATATAAAGCTATGAATGTACAAAAGCATCCAAATACTAAAGTTCCTATAACACCAAGTAAAATAAAGAAATTAAATACTCTTACACCAAAGAAGAATAAATTTACTAATCCTTTTAATATACTTCCATTAGAGTTTTTAGGATCTCTAATTATAATTTTATCTTCTGTTTTAATTACTTCTTTTTTATTTTCACTACTATCATCTATTTCTTCTTTAGAATTATTATTTTTATTAGCTAAATAATAATCTAAATATCTAGTTTTAAATGTTCTTATTAATATAATAATAACAAATAATAAATAAGCAAGTAATACAACAGTTGTTAATACACTTACAAATAATGCTTCAATTTTATATGGTAGCATTTCAAACATTTCATGTAATAATGTTTTAACTAATCCATTAACTATTACCATTCCAATTGCAAATATACAAACTAATATAATATTTTCTAATATTAATCTAACTTTATTTTTAAAACTAAGTTTAATAAACATATCAATTGAATCAGTTATATTATTAAATACTGTATTAATTAATTTATTATATTTAATATTAGTTTCTTCATCATTCTTAACTAATGTAATATCTCTATGTAATAAATCATCTATATTAACATCATACATTTTACATATAGTAATTATTTTATCCATTTCAGGATAAGCAACTGATGATTCCCATTTACTAATAGCTTGTCTAGATACTCCTAATTCTTCTGCTAATTGTTCTTGAGATAAATTATGTTCCTTTCTTATCTTTTTTAAGTTCTTTGCAAAATTATCATTCATACTATTTCCTCCTTTTGCACTTCCATCATATAATTTCTACCAGTTGCGAACTACCATTTTTAAGTTGATTTTTGTATAAATTCGGTTGCATTTATATTATTATACAATAAAAAAAGAGATTTTCATCTCTTTTTAAACCCATTCATCATCGTCATCTTCTTCATCATTGTCATTATAGAAATCATCTTCATTATAATAATCATCATCTTGATATTCACCATCTGATTCTTCTTCAAATGATGTTTCATCAACTTCATCTTCCATGACTAATCTTGCTTCTTCATCATCTAAACCTAAATTTTTTAATCTATCTTTTTCTTCTTGTTTTTTCTTTTCTTCTTCATTAGATGAATCAGTTGACCAATCAATATCTACGCCAAATAATAATCTACTTATTATACCCATATCTAATCACCTACTTAATTAAACCTAAATTACCATTTAATATAGTTGGATTAAATCCTTTTATTTCATCATATAACATATTATTTGGCATACCATTATACATGAATATTTTTTTATCTTGCATGAATGCTTCATACATTTCTAAGAATGTAGATGCACCAATGTAGTTTTCATATTTAATACCATCTTTTTCTTTATCATAATTTAATACTAATACTCCATCAACATTACTTATAGTGTCTTTTGATTCATAGTACATTCTTTTAAAGAAAGCTAAGTATTCTTCTTCACTCATCTTTTTATTATCTTCATTAGTAACAGGTTCATCATAACAATTAGGCATTACTAAATCAAAACCTTTACTTTCTAATTCATCTTTAATTGGTGGTATTCTATCATAAAATGATGTAGAACATATTATTAATAATTTCATATTTATTCCTCCTTTAATTTAACTGCATGTATAACTAATCTTTTATTACCAGTGTAACCTTGGCATGTAGATAAAGTTAATATTTTATCTTTTTCAGATACTTTAATATTGTAATTATATATAGATCTATTTTTCATTTCATTTAAATAGTCTTTATAATCTTTATCATTTTTAAAAGTTGTAGTTATATAATAATCTTCTGCTTCTATTGTATAAACAGAAAATAATTTATAATTATATGTACCATCTGGAGTAACAAATTTAATTATTTGATTTTCTTCTTTTTTATAATTACCATCTTTTAATATATTATGTAATGATCCAAACATAGAACCATTTTTCATTGAATGACCATAAAGAATAATATTTTTATCTGTACCATCTAATTTATTATTATAGTCAGCAAATATCCAACCTGCTTCATTCCATTTACGATTGAAATTGTGTTCTAAATAATAATCATTATCATTTGATTGAACAACTACATAATTAATTCCAAATTGCTTATAATCTATATAAGCAACTGTATCCTTATTAATTGATTTAAGAGAATCAAAATCAATTAATAATACATTATTACCTTTTTCATCTATTTCTTCTTTTATTTTATCATTTATCTCTTCTTGTATATCTTTATTATCATTATTATTTGAATACCATTTATATATTTTATATCCAGACCAAATCATACCAAATATACAAAGTATAAAGAATATAAACATTATTACTGATATAACTTTATTCTTCTTATTATTTTTTATAACTATTACTTCTTTTTTAGCATGTTTTGCTTGCTTTATATCCTTCTTTTTAACTGTATTAGTCTTCTTACTCTTAGAAACATGCTTTGGTTCATCAAGAGCTTCTAAATCAATCTTTTTAACTTTAATATCAACATCTGTTTTCTTCTTTGCCATAAGCATCCTCCAAAAAAATAAACTGGTAATTTCATACCAGTTTTATTATATCATTAAATCAATTATTTTTCTTTTCTTTTTACAAAGTATCTTGCACTTACTGCAATACCTACAACACTTATTACAAGAACAGATACAGCTATTAAAATAGCATCAAATGTTTTTGGAGATTTAACTGGAGTAACTTCTTCAGTTACAGTAGTTGTAGTATCTTCAGTTTCATCAGTTGTATTTGGAGAAACTTCTTTTTCAATATAGTTACCACCATTGTAATCAGCAACTCTTACAATGTATTTTTTAGCTTCCATATTGATTGTTACTTCATAAGTATTATCGTCTTCAACACTTCCAGTAACAACTTTAATGAAAGTTCCATCTTCTTCGTATAAAGAAACTGCAACAGCTACCATTGAATCATCAGCAGTACCTTTAACAGTAATCTTTCCACTTGAATCTTCACTTGCATCTACTGTTTTAATATCAGCAGCAAATACAGTTGGAGCAATAACAATTAATAATACAATTAATAAACTTAATATCTTTTTCATCATTACCCTCCTATTATCTTGGAGCTTCGAACATTCTCTTAGCATATGTAAGATCTAGTTCAATGCCTTCTCCATTTCCACCAAATGTTCCACCATAAGTAGTACCTTTAGTAGCATCTTTCTTTGTAACAGTAATATTTACTGATTGAACATCTTTAGTCATTCCTAAAGCATAGTATGATTTCTTTAATTTAACACCAGCATCAAATACTTTACCTTCTTCAACTCTACTTTCCACATTCATCACTTCAACATTAGAAGCTTCAAGAATCTTAGTAGTAGTTCCTTCAGAAGTAGTAATTGTAGCAATTACATCATAATCTGAATAATTTGTATTAGATGGATATGTAAATACTGCATATGCTTCTTTTTTACCACTTTCATCTAATGGGTTCATATTTCTTGAAGTATCTACATCAACAAAGCTTCTATTAACTCTTAGATAGAATTTTTTACCAGCTCTATTAGTTAATTCAAAAGTAACTTTACTATAGAAATTAGAATTAAATTTAATTGTAAATATGTTATCTACACTTGTGATTGTAACTGCTTTAGCAGGTACATTTAATGCTTTAACCGAAGTAATTTCTTCTCCACTTAATACTAATTTATTTTCTAATAAATAAGTTGTATAATCCATTGGTTTAGCTTCAGTAGTTTTAGATACATCATATACTGGATTAGTAAATATTGGATCCCAATTTCCTAAATAATATGTATAAGTAGATGGATCAACATCAAATTCAATTGGTTGATAATCTGTATCATATACAACTAATCTAAAATCTCTATCACCATTGTGAACTACTGAACTAGGTCCATCATTTCCACCACATGGATCAATTGGTTTAACACTATTTTTAAAATCCCAATCTTCATGTAATGCTACATCTAAATCTTCCCATGTTCCTTTAGCTTTAATATTAGCAATTTTAGTTCCTTCAAAAACAAAGAATTGTGTATGGAAATTACCTTTATCTTTTCCATATGATGTAGCATCAGATGCTTTAAAGACTTTTCCACCATCAAGTAATTGCTCTGATTTTATATAATTAGTTCTATAATTATTTGCTTCAATAAATCTCTCTACATTTAAAATGTTAGCACAAATATCTCCACCACAATTCCAAGCAAATGTAATTTCTTTCTTACTTTCTTCAGATGCATTAAAATTAACAGGTATAATCATTGTTGCAATAGTACATATACTTAAAAGTACATTAAAAATTTTCTTTTTCATATAAACTCTCCTCCGTATTATTAATTTAATTATATAGTGATTAAAAATTATAGTCAATA
>CAMOID010000027.1 GCA_946615975.1 uncultured Caryophanales bacterium | reverse complement strand
TATGCCAAAGACTTTAAAAGATATGAAAGTAGTATTCATGGGTACTCCAGAGTTTTCAGTACCTATATTAGAAAAATTAAATGAATTAACTGATGTAGTCTTAGTTGTTTCTCAACCTGATAAAGAAGTTGGAAGAAAAAGAATATTAACTCCTTCTCCTGTTAAATCTAAAGCTTTAGAATTAGGTTTAGAAGTATATACTCCAAATAAAATAAGAGAAGAATATGAGTATATATTAAATCAACATCCAGATGTAATTATTACAGCTGCATATGGACAAATAGTTCCTAAACAAATGATAGATTATCCGTCATATGGATGTATTAATGTTCATGGATCTATTCTTCCTAAGTATAGAGGAGCATCTCCAATTCAATCAGCAATTATGAATGGTGATGAAACTACTGGTATTACTTTAATGTATATGGAAGAACAAATGGATACAGGAGCTATTATTCAAGCTAAAGAAATTCCAATTGATCCTGAAGATACATATGGAACATTAAATGATAAATTATCTCTTTTAGCTGTTAGTATATTAGAAAAAGAATTACCTAAAATATTAGAAGGTGAAAATTTTGATATACCACAAAGAGATGATGAAGCAACATATTGTAAAAAGATTTCTAGAGAAGAAGAAAGATTAGATTTCAATGATACTGCTAAACACTTACATGATAAAGTAAGAGCTTTAAATCCATCTCCACTTGCTAATATAATTATAAATGGAGAAGAATGGAAAGTATTAGAAACTAAGATAGGTGATACTTCTAAAGGAGAAGTTGGTCTTATATCTGAAGTAAATAAAGATTCATTTGGTATTAATACTGCTGATAATGTTTTACTTGTTACAAAAGTAAAAAGACCTGGAAAGAATGAAATGCTTGTTAAAGACTTATTTAATGGTTATAATAAAGATAGTTTATTAAATACTAAAGTAGGTGAATAGTATATGGCTAAAAAAAATAATAATGAAGATTTAAAAAAGGTAGAAAAGTTCTTTCAAGATGTTAAATATAAAAGAGAGAATGTACCTGGATTTGATTCATTATATAAAATAGTTTTATGGTTTGTATTTATGCTTTTTGTAATGATTTTATTTGGAATATATGCAAAACCACAAGAAAAGAATAAAGTACAACATACAACTACATTACCTGCAAATGCATTTAGTTATAAAGAATTATTAGAAAATAGAATAAAAGATGGTAATTCTTATATAGTAAATGTTGAATCTAATGGAGTTAGATCAAGACTTGAATGTACTATCAAAGAAAATGATGTATTTGGAATTGCAGAAAGTGAGACATCAACAGAAAAGTTTGTTATAAAAAATGGTGAGTATTATACTGTTAAATTTGATGAAGAAACTAAAGTAGAAGATTATTTATATGAAGAAGATATTTTAAACTTAGTTACATTAATTAAAACATTAGAAAATAATCAATCACTTAAAACTGTTGATGAAAAAATAGTTAATTATAAGTATGATATTATTATTAATAATATTGCATATGAAATTAATACAAAAGTAGAAAATAAAGAAATAACAAATATCGATGTAAAAAATGAAAATAGTAAATATACTATTGTATTTAAATAGGATATTTGTTATAATCTTTTTAACAAGAGAAGTGGGCAGAAATGCCTACTTGTTTTATTGTTAGGAGGAAATATGGATAGCATTCTTGAAAAGATTAAAGAAAGTATTGAAGCACCTTTGAACAAAATGGATATTTTCGTAGACTCAGTAACATGGGAACTTGAAAATAATTATTATTACTTAAAGATAGTTTTAGATAAGGTTAATGGCATTGACTTAGACACTATTGTAGAAGCTACTAATGTTATTAATCCTATTGTAGACAAATTGGATTTAATTCAAGAAGAATACATTTTAGATGTATCAAGTAAGGAAAGAGGAGAGTAAAATGAACGGTAAAGAATTTATTAAAGCATTAGATAATATTATTAAAGAAAAAGGTATTTCTGAAGATATCGTTTATGAAGCAATGGAACAAGGTTTAACTGCTGCTTATAAAAAGAATTATGGTGGAAGTTCAAACGTTAGAGTTGATATTGACAGAAAAACTGGTGAATTTAAAGTAGTAAGATATTATGTTGTAGTAGACGAATATCTTGAAGGTGATGAAGTTGTAGATGAAGAAGGAAATGTAACTTATACAGATCCTGAAATTAATGAAGATGCTCAATTACTATTAGAAGAAGCTAAAGAAAGATGGCCAGAAGCTAAAGTTGGTGAAACATATGAAGAAGAAGTTACTCCAGCTGACTTTGGTAGAGTTGCTGCTTCAACTTGTAAACAAGTTGTTACTCAAAAAATTAGAGAAGCAGAAAAGAATTCAATTGTTGAAGAATTTGCAGACAAACAAGATGAATTAATGGTTGGTATCTTAGCAATGGAAGATGCAAAGAATTATTATGTTGATTTAGGTAGAACAAGAGGTATCTTACCAAAATCTGAAATGATTCCTGGTGAAGAAGTTGAAATGGGTTCTTCAATTAAAGTATATGTTCAAAAAGTTGAAATTGGTAATAAAGGTCCTTTAATTCTTTTATCAAGAAAGTTCTATGGTTTTGTTAAAAGATTATTTGAAACTGAAATTCCTGAATTCCAAGATGGAACATTAATCTTACATGCTGTTGCAAGAGAAGCAGGTATTCGTTCTAAAGTAGCTGTTTCATCTACAAATGAAAAAGTAGATGCAATTGGTACTTGTATTGGAGAAAGAGGTTCAAGAATTGCTTCTATATTAAAAGAATTAAATGGTGAAAAAGTTGACTTAGTATTATATTCAGAAGATCCTGCTGAATTTATACAAAATGCATTATCACCTGCAAAGAATGTTATAGTTTCTATAATTGATCAAGAAAAATCAAATGAAGCATTAGCTATTGTTCCAGATGATGAATTACCAATGGCTTATGGTAAGAAAGGTATTAATATTAGATTAGCTGCTAGACTTACTAAGTTTAAGATTAACGTTAAAACAATGACTCAAATTCAAGAAGAAGGAAATCAAAATTAATGAAGAAAATACCAATGAGAAGTTGTGTTGTTACTCGTGAAAAGTTACCAAAGAATGAACTTATAAGAGTAGTTAACACTGAAAATGGTATTGTTGTTGATCTTACTGGTAAAGTAAATGGACATGGAGTATATCTTAAGAAAGATGAAACAGTTATCCTAGATGCTAAAAAGAAAAAAATATTAGATAGAGCTTTAGAAACTAAAGTTCCTGATAATATTTATGATGAATTAATAGAAAAAATAAAATAAAAAAGATAAGAGGTGGAAGAATATGACAGTACAAGAATATGCTGAAGAAATGAACTTTACTGTTCAAGATGTATTAAATAAATGTAAAGAATTAGGAATCAAAGCAAATTCTAAAGATGATTTATTAGATGATGATGGAATTATCATGTTAGATAATACTATGAATTTAATGGATACTGATGAAGAATTATCTATGGAAGAAAATGACACATTAGATGAATATGTAGAAGACATCATGGCTTCTTCTAATGTTGCTAATTCTTATAAAGATGAAAGACTTTCAACTGAAAAAGTTAAGAAAGCAAATAAACAAGAAAACACTTCTACAAATACTAATAATAAAGATTTCTTAAAGAAGAAAAAACAAATGTATAAAAATAAAGAAAAACTAACATCTAACAATGATCACAATGTAGATGATTCAGTTGTTCTTTATAAAGAAGCTATGACTGTTCAAGAACTTGCTGATGAAATGAAAGTTCCTGGAGTAGAATTAGTTAAAAAATTAATTGGCTTAGGAATGATGATTTCATTACCACAATCAATTGATTTTGATACAGCTGAAATTTTAGTAGCTGATTATAATAAAATTTTAAAGAGAGCTGAAACTCAAGATATTTCTAACTTTGAAAATTTTGAAATTATTGATAAGGAAGAAGACTTAGTTAAGAGACCTCCAGTTATTACTATCATGGGACATGTAGACCATGGTAAAACAACTTTATTAGACTATATTAGAAATTCTCATATAGCTGCAGGAGAAGCTGGTGGAATTACTCAATCAATTGGTGCTTATCAAATTGATTACAATGGAGAAAAATTAACATTCATAGATACTCCAGGACATGCTGCATTTACTGAAATGAGAGCAAGAGGAGCATCTGTTACTGATATCGTTATTATTATTGTTTCTGCAGAAGATGGTGTAATGCCTCAAACTAAAGAAGCAATTGATCATGCTAAAGCAGCTGGATGTCCAATTGTTGTTGCTATTAACAAGATTGATAAACCAGATGCTAATCCAGATAGAATCATGCAAGAAATGGCTATGGAAGGAATTAATCCAGAAGAATGGGGTGGAGAATATCCATTCGTTAAGATTTCTGCTAAGACCGGACAAGGTATTCCTGAATTAATGGAAACATTAATTGCTATTGCTGAAGTTAATGATTTAAAAGCAAATCCTTCTAGATATGCAACTGGTACAGTTATTGAATCTAGATTAGATAAATCTATGGGTGGAGTTGCATCTATCCTTATCCAAAATGGTACATTAAGAATTGGTGATCCAATTGTTGTTGGTACTGTTCATGGTAGAGTAAGAACAATGAAATCTGATTTAGGAAAAGATATTGTTGAAGCTGGTCCATCAATGCCAGTAGAAATATCTGGTTTATCAGGAAATCCTGGAGCTGGAGATAGATTCATGGCATTCGAATCAGAAAAAGAAGCTAGAGAAATAGCTGAAAAGAGAGCTATTGAAGCTAAGAATCAAAGAAATGTAACTAAGACAGTTTCATTAGATGATTTATTTGCATCTATTCAATCAGGTGTTAAAGAAATTAATGTTGTATTAAAATGTGATGTACGTGGTTCAGAAGAAGCTGTTAAAAATAGTTTAGAAAAAATTGATGTTGAAGGTGTTAAGATTAAAGTTATAAGATCAGGAATTGGTACTATAACTGAATCTGATATTTCACTTGCTCAAGCATCAAATGCTATTATCATTGGATTCAATGTTGTTCCATCAAATGCAATTAAAGATTCAGCTAAACAAGTTGGTGTTGAATTAAGATTATATACTATTATCTATAAAGTAGTAGAAGAAATGGAACAAGCAATGAAGGGTATGTTAGATCCTGAATTTGAAGAAAATATTTTAGGTAATGCTGAAGTTAGACAATTATTTAAATTCTCTAAAGTTGGTACTATCGCTGGTTCATATGTACAAGATGGTGTAATGAAATCTAATGCTCAAGTTAGAGTTATTAGAGACGGTGTTATCATCTATGATGGTAAGATTGGATCATTACAAAGAGAAAAAGATTCTGTTAAGGAAGTTAAAGCTGGATATGAATGTGGTATAACTATTGAAGGTTATAATGACATTAAAGAAGGAGATATCTTCCAAGCATATGAAATGGTTGAAAAGAAGAGGGTATAAATATGAATAGCATTAAACAAGGTAGAATTAGTTCTCAAATAATGAGAGAACTTTCAAATATAATGTTATTAGAAGCAAGAGATGAAACATTAAAACATGTTACTTTAACTGGATGTGAAGTAACAAATGATTTATCTGTTGCAAGAGTCTATTATACTTATATGGGTGATGAACAAATTAATGATGTAATAAAGAACTTAAAAGTAGCTGCTCCATATTTAAGAACAGTACTTGCTTCTAAAATTACTGATTTAAGAAAAATGCCTGAATTAAGATTTATATATGATAATTCAGTTGAATATGGAAAACATATTGAAAACATAATTGAAAAAATTCATGAAGAAGATGAAGAGATTAATGAAAATTAATCTCTTTTTTGTTATAATTTTTTTGGAGGATATATATGATTGAGTTAAAAAATATTGTTAAAAAGTTTGAAAAACTTGATGAACATAAAAAGAAAATAACTTTAATAGCTGATAATGATATTTCATTTGAAGTTAAAGAAGGTGAAGTAGTTGGTTTACTTGGTCCAAATGGTGCTGGTAAAACTACACTTTTAAGAATGATTGCTGGAATAATGCAACCTAATGAAGGATCTGTATTAATTGATGGAAAAGATTATAAACATAATGAATTAGAAATTAAAAAGAATATAGCTTTCTTATCAGGTAATACAAAACTTTATAAGGAATTATCTCCAACAGAATTAATGGATATGTGTGCTGATTATTACAATGTTGATAAAAAGAAAAAGAAGAAAATAATTGATGATATTATTAAAAGATTCAATATGGATTCTTTTAGAAATCAAAGAATAGGAACTTTATCAACTGGACAAACACAAAGAGTTGGTATTGCTAGATGTTTAGTACATAATCCAAAATATTATATATTTGATGAAGCTACATCAGGATTAGATATTATTTCATCTAAAGTTATATTAGATTTTATTAAAGAAGAAAAAGAAAATAAAAAAGGCATTATATATTCTACACATTATATGGAAGAAGCTGAAAATATATGTGATAGAGTTGTATTACTAAATAAAGGTAGAATAATTGCTACTGGTACTCCAGAAAAAATATTAAAAGATACAAAGACTGATAATTTAAGAGATGCTTTCTTTGCTTTGATTGGAGATGATAACAATGCGTAATACATTAATATCTTGGAAAAAAGAATTAAAAGCTATCTTTAGAGATAAAAAATTTGTATCTATTATTTTCTTTATGCCACTTATAATTCCTGCATTTATTCTAGGATATGGAGCATTATATGAATCAATGGCATCTGCTGATGGATTAAAAATTGGTATTAACTATCAAATGTCTGAAGATGAATCTAATTTAATTAAATCAATTGATGATGAATTAGAGATTGTTACTAAATCTAATGATGAACTAATAGAAGCATATGATAATAAAGAAATAGATGCTTATGTTATTAAAGAAGATAAAAAATATACTTTATATATTGATACTTCTACAACTACTGGTATGAGTATTCAAGAAATATTAAAAGTATATTATGAAAGATATAATATGTTATTAGGTAATAATTATTTATTACAACATAATATCAATCCTAATGAAGTATTTAACAATTTTGAAGTAGAGTATAGTGAATTAAGTAAAGATGGAAATGATTATTTTTCTAACTTTATGGTATCATTTGCTTTAATCTATTTAGTAATGATTATTACTATAACTGCAATGAATACATCTACTGATATTATTGCTGGTGAAAAAGAAAGAGGTACATTTGAAACATTACTTACTTTCCCATTAAAATCTAATGAAATAATTGGTGGTAAGTTATTAGCTATTGTAACTTCATGTATAGTATCATCATTCATTGGAATTGGTACTGCTATTCCAGCATTATTCTATATTAAGAATCATGGTGAAGTGTTTAGCAAACTAAATATTAATATATCTGTTAATTCAGTGTTACTTGCTTTATTATCAGTTGTATTAACATCTGCAATGGTTGGTGTAATTAGTATATTCTTATGTGGTAAAGCTAAAACATTTAAAGAAGCACAAAGTAAAGTATCATTCTTATCAATGATATCACTTATACCAATGTTTACTGATATGATGAATGTTAATAGTAATGTTTTATATATGATACCTATTGCATCAGGTGGAACTATCTTAAATGATATATTCTTAAAAGGATTAACTATGGAACATATGTTAATCTTTATTGCTACATCTATTATAGTTACAGTAGTAGCAATATTTGTTGTAAGTAAACAATATAAAGATGAAAAAGCATTATTCTAAAAAGAGTAGTAATACTCTTTTTTAATTTGTCTAAAATAGGATTTTATATTATAATACGTTTCAATGTTTAGGGGGATTAGTATGTATCGTGATATAAATGAGTTTAGTAAATCATTAAAGAAAAAAGTAGCATCGGATTTTTATAATGGAGATCACGTTAAATATATAGCACGTGTTCATGATTTATCTATAAATGAAGTATTAGCTATTTTAGCTGATAGATCAGTTGATGCAAAAAGATTAAGAAGAGAATTATCAACATGTGATATTAATGATGATAGATTTATAGTTATTGCAGATACTCATATAGGTTCTACACGTATGAATATGTCTATGTTAGATTATGTATATGACTATGCTAAAAGAGCAGGTATTAATCATATATTTCATGCAGGTGATGTTATTCAATCAACTATGAGACCAACTAATCCTAAATTAAGAGATGAATATAAACAAATAACTTATACAGTAGATCATTATCCAAATGTAGATGGTATTAAAACCCATATTTTATTTGGTAATCATGATTTTCATACTTTAATAAAAGATGATCATTATTTAAAGGTATTAAAATCTAGAAGAGACTTTGATATATTAGGTTTTAAAAGAGCATATTTTACATGGAATAAATACTTATTAAATATAAGACATGAAATAGATAAATATAGAATAGAAATACCTAATGTAGATACTGAAGCTATGTTATGTGGACATAGACATGAATTCTATGTTCATGGTCATGATAAAATAATGCTTCCATGTTTATGTGGAGATGTTAAGAATTACCATACATCTTTATCTCTTCCTGGTTTTATTGAAGTTTATCGAGATAAAGATAAATTAAGAATAATAACACATAGTTTTTTACCTGAAAACTATGATGAAAGAATATTTGAAGAAGAACCTAGAAAAGTAACCATGGAATATTCAAGAAAGTTAAATAAAAATTTCAAGATAGGATAATCTTGAAATATAAGTGCGAATATATTATAATGTTAATAGAAAAGGGAATACTTAACTTCGCAATGTTGAGTACTTACCTCATATTTTGGGTTTGCACTTAATCCATTGGATTGAGTGCTTTTTTCTTTTATAAAATCATTATCTTATGTATAATAATAGTATAAGTAGAATGATGATAATGATTAATGCAAAGATTAGAAAATCTTTCTTAGTCATTTTCATCACCTCCTTTCGGAGGTAAGCACTCAACTGTTAGGTATTCCCTAATATAATTATATCATTTATCGAACATGCGTTCAATGAAAATAAGGTGAAAAATATGAATGGAGTAATATTAGTTAATAAGAATAAAAATGTTACATCTAGAGATATTGTTAATGATTTAGTACATATATTTAATACTAAAAAAATAGGTCATACAGGTACGCTTGATCCAATTGCTTCAGGAGTATTAGTTTGTACTATTGGTAAATATACTAAATTAAATGATGTATTAACTTCTAAATATAAAGAATATATAGCAACTATGGAATTAGGTTATATAACTGATACATTAGATAATACAGGTACTTTATTATCTAAATCAAATGATATTCCTAATGAAGAAAAAATAAGAGAAGTAATATATTCATTTCAAAAAAAATATATGCAAGAAGTACCACTTTATTCATCTGTTAAAGTAAATGGTAGAAAACTATATGAATATGCAAGAGCAGGTGAATCAGTAGAACTTCCTATTAAAGAAGTAGATATTAAAGAAATAGAAATTTTAGAAGTAGATGGATATATTATTAAATTTAGAACTTTAGTTTCTAAAGGAACATATATAAGAAGTTTAATAAGAGATATTGGAGAAGAATTAGGTTGTCATGCAACCATGACTGATTTAATAAGAACTAAACAAGGTAAATTTAATATAGAAGATACATATACTATAGATGAAATAAAAGAAGGTAAATATAAGATTTTAAATATAGAAGATGTATTGGATTTAGATGTTGTTGAAGTATCTGATAAATTATATAAACTTATATCAAATGGAGTTAAAATTGATTATACTTCAGATAAAGAATTTATTCTATTTAGATATCAAGATGAAGATATTAGTTTATATAAAAAAGAAGATGACAAATATACAATGTTTATAAGTATAAAAGCATAATTTTTATGCTTTTTTTTATTGTTTCTATGTTATAATATTGAGGTACAAAATGAAAGGAAGAATATTTAATGCAAAAGTATGTATATTTATTTACAGAAGGTAATGCAAACATGCGTGATCTTCTAGGTGGTAAAGGTGCTAACTTAGCTGAAATGACTAATATTGGTTTACCTGTACCACAAGGATTTACTATCACTACTGAAGCATGTACTAAGTACTATGAAGATGGTAGAGAAATTAATGAAGAAATCCAACAACAAATTAACGAATATATAGTTAAGATGGAAGAAATAACTGGAAAGAAATTTGGGGATAAAGAAAATCCTTTATTAGTTTCAGTTAGATCTGGTGCTAGAGCTTCAATGCCTGGTATGATGGATACAATTCTTAACTTAGGTTTAAATGAAGAAGTAGTAGAAGTATTAGCTGAAAAATCTAATAATCCAAGATGGGCTTGGGATTGCTATAGAAGATTCATTCAAATGTATTCTGATGTAGTAATGGAAGTAGGTAAGAAATACTTTGAAGAATTAATCGATAAGATGAAAGCAGATAGAGGAGTTAAACAAGACGTTGAACTTACTGCTGAAGATTTAAAAGAATTAGCTAATCAATTCAAAGCTGAATATAAAGCTAAAATAGGAACTGATTTCCCAACAGATCCAAAAGAACAATTAATGGGAGCTATCAAAGCTGTATTTAGATCATGGGATAACCCAAGAGCTAACGTATATAGAAGAGATAATGATATTCCTTATTCATGGGGAACTGCTGTAAATGTACAATCAATGGCCTTCGGTAATATGGGAGATGACTGTGGTACTGGTGTTGCATTTACAAGAGATCCAGCTACTGGTGAAAAAGGATTATTTGGTGAATTCTTAACAAATGCACAAGGTGAAGACGTTGTTGCTGGTGTTAGAACTCCAATGCATATAACTGAAATGGAAGAAAAATTCCCAGAAGCATTTGCTCAATTTAAAGAAGTATGTGCTACACTTGAATCTCATTATAGAGATATGCAAGATATGGAATTTACTGTTGAACATGGTAAATTATACATGTTACAAACTAGAAATGGAAAGAGAACTGCTAAAGCTGCATTAAAGATTGCATGTGATTTAGTTGATGAAGGAATGCGTACTGAAGAAGAAGCAGTTGAAATGATTGATCCAAGAAACTTAGATACATTATTACATCCACAATTTGATGCTGAAGCTATTAAGACAGCAACTCCAATTGGTAAAGGATTAGGAGCATCTCCTGGTGCTGCTTGTGGTAAGATTGTATTTACTGCTGAAGATGCAGTTGAATGGGCTGCAAGAAAAGAAAAAGTTGTATTAGTTAGACTTGAAACTTCTCCAGAAGATATTACTGGTATGAAAGCTGCTCAAGGTATCTTAACTGTACGTGGTGGTATGACTTCACATGCTGCAGTAGTTGCTCGTGGTATGGGTACTTGCTGTGTTTCAGGATGTGGTGACATCGCTATGGATGAAGCTAATAAACAATTCACATTAGCTGGAAAAACATTCCATGAAGGAGATGAAATCTCTATTGATGGTACAACAGGTGCTATCTATGATGGTTTAATTCCTACAGTAGACGCTACTATTTCTGGTGAATTTGGTAGAGTTATGGAATGGGCTGATAAATTCAGAACATTAAAAGTTAGAACTAATGCTGATACTCCAAGAGATGCTAAAAAAGCACATGAATTAGGAGCTGAAGGTATTGGTTTATGTAGAACAGAACACATGTTCTTTGAAGAAGATAGAATTGCTGCATTTAGAGAAATGATCTGTGCTGATACAGTTGAAGAAAGAGAAGCTGCATTAGATAAGATTTTACCTTATCAACAATCAGACTTTGAAAATATGTATGAAGCATTAGAAGGTGATTCAATGGTAGTTAGATACTTAGACCCACCTCTACATGAATTCGTTCCAACTGAAGAAGCTGATATTCAAAAATTAGCTGAAGCTCAAGGTAAATCAGTTGAAAGAATTAAAGAAATAATTGCTGCATTACATGAATTCAACCCAATGATGGGTCATAGAGGTTGTCGTTTAGCAGTTACTTATCCTGAAATTGCTAAGATGCAAACTAAAGCAGTTATAAGAGCTGCAATCAATGTAACTAAGAAACATCCAGATTGGAAGATTGTTCCAGAAATTATGATTCCATTAACTGGTGAAGTTAAAGAATTAAAATATGTTAAAGATGTAGTTGTTGCTACTGCTGATGAAGAAATTAAGAATGCTGGAATTGAAATGACATACCAAGTTGGTACAATGATTGAAATTCCTAGAGCTGCAATTACAGCTGATGAAATTGCTAAAGAAGCTGAATTCTTCTCATTTGGTACAAATGACTTAACTCAAATGACATTTGGATTCTCAAGAGATGATGCAGGTAAATTCTTACCAGCATACTATGAAAAGAAAATCTATGAAGAAGATCCATTTAAGACACTTGATCAAAAAGGTGTTGGACAACTTATTAAGATGGCTGCTGAAAAAGGTAGATCTACAAGACCTGAATTACATTTAGGTGTATGTGGTGAAACTGGTGGAGATCCTAAATCTATTGAATTCTATCATAATGTAGGATTAGATTATGTATCTTGTTCACCATT
>CAMOID010000026.1 GCA_946615975.1 uncultured Caryophanales bacterium | reverse complement strand
CCTTGAACAATACCAAATAATGATTGACGTTCATTATTAAATACTGCTTTACCTCTTTTAGCCCATCTTAATGTTCTTTCAACAGACTCTTCTACATACTCTCTTGTATGAGGAAAACCTACACATTCATCAAAAGACATAGCTATATCTGAATCTAATTTATTTTGAATTTCAATACTCTTTTCAGGTGTTAATAATAATTCTTCTCCATTTAAATGAGATTTAAATTTAACTCCTTCTTCAGTAATCCATTTTGGTTTACTTAAACTAAATACTTGGAAACCACCTGAATCAGTTAAAATTGGTTGATCCCAATTCATGAATTTATGTAATCCACCTGCATGATCAACAGTATCTTCTCCTGGTCTTAACCATAAGTGATAAGTATTAGATAATATAATACCAGCACCTACACTTTTTAATTCTTCAGGACTTAATGTTTTAACTGTTGCTTGAGTACCAACTGGCATAAACATTGGAGTATCATATGTTCCATAGTTTGTTTCAATAGTACCTAATCTAGCATTAGTATTTTTTTCTTCCTTTAATAAATTATATTTTATTTTCACTTTCTATCACACCTTTTTTATATAAAGCCATCTTTTTACAATTACCCAAATCATTTTCTACTTTATCTTGTACTTCAGATCTAATTCTTTGAGCCATGGCTAATTTAAAACTAAAGTATCCACTTTTATATTCTTCAGAGCTATTGAATTCCATAGTATAGAATCCATTAAATAAATCAAAGAAACATAAACCAATTGGTATTCCTTGATAATTTATATAATAATTAATAGAACCTGTTAAATATTCATCTATAGCTAATTTATCTCTAACTAGAAACATTTGATTATCTTTATCAAATGTTATTCTTTTAACTTCAGGAGTAATAGCTTCTCCTTTACTATTAACTAATACTTCACATGTTTTAGTACCATTTTTATCTTTACTACTTAAAGTAATTATTTTAACCATAGAACCATTTTCTAAATTACATTCAACTTCTCTGATAACATCCATTTTCAAAACTCCCTAATAATATATTAATCTTTCTTAAAGAACATAGCATCTCCAAAAGAGAAAAATCTATAATTATTTTTAATTGCTTCATTATAAGCATGTAATACAAATTCTTTTTTACTAAATGCTGATACTAACATTACCAATGTAGATTTTGGTAAATGGAAATTAGTAATTAAGCAATCAATTGCTTTAAATTCATATCCTGGATATATAAATATATCAGTATTACCTGAACATTCTTTAAATTCACCATATTTATTCATTATAGTTTCTAATGTTCTAGTTGATGTAGTACCAACTGCTATAATTCTTCTACCATCTTTTTTAGCTTGATTTAATATATCAGCTGAGTCTTTACTCATTTCATAATATTCAGTATGCATATGATGATCTTTAATATCATCTACTTCTACTGGTCTAAATGTACCTAATCCAACATGTAATGTTACATTTGTAATAATTACTCCTTCATTCTTTAATTCTTCTAGTAATTCTTTTGTAAAATGTAATCCTGCAGTTGGAGCAGCAGCTGAACCAATATTCTTTGCATATACTGTATTATATCTATCTTTTTCTTGTAGTTTTTCATGAATATAAGGTGGTAAAGGCATTTCCCCTAATCTATCTAATATTTCAAGTAATATACCTTTATAAAGTAATTTAACACGTGTTACACCTTCATCAAGTATTTCTACTACCTCTGCACTTAATTCATCTGAGAACTTAACTATAGTACCTATATGTAATCTTTTTTGAGGTCTAGATAAGCATTCCCATTTATCTTCACCTAAATCTTTTAAAAGTAAAAGTTCAATTACAGCACCTGTATCTTCTTTTACTCCCATTAATCTAGCAGGAATAACTTTAGTATCATTTATTACTAATACATCACCCTTATGAAGATAATCTTTTATATCTCTAAATTCTCTATGTTCTAATTCACCTGTAAATCTATCCATTACTAATAATTTAGAAGATGCTCTATCTTTTAATGGTGTTTGAGCAATTAATTCTTCAGGTAAATTATAATCAAAATCGCTAGTCTTCATTATTCCCACTCCTTCCTATGTATTATACTATCTTTTAGACGTTAAAAAAAGACTAAATACTAGTCTTTTATTTTTTTCTAAGTTCTTCTTCAGATACTATATTAATTACTTTTAATCTTTCTTTTTTCATATCAATATAACGATAATCAAAATCAACACATGTAGGATTAAATTGATTATCTGAATCTACTCTAGATACTATAGCTAATCTATTATCTGATAATCTAACTATACTTCCAATTCTAAATAATGGAATATATTCAAACATTAATTTAACAGCTTCTCCATATAAGTAATCTTTAGATACAAATAAATTTATTACTTTAGGAATAGATGCAAATGGTACTTGTTTATTTTTCTTAGGTCCTTCATATAATAATTCATCATATACATCACATACTCTTATAAGCATTGCCATTAAAGAGGCCATCTTATCTTTTCTATATAGTTTTAAACTTATACCTAAACCAACATCTCTATTATTATATCTTTCTTGATGAAATAATATTGCTTTTCTAACTGTTTCATCAATATCTTTATTTAATGTTAATAAATAACTATATAATCCATGATAATCTTGTAAATATCTAAATAATACATTACCAGGTATACCTGGATAATCTTTTCTTAGATTATTAACTGTAGTCATATAATCTATTTTTAATGTACTTAATATTTTAGGATTAAATGCAATTCTACCTACATCTTGTAATAAAGATGCAAGAGCTAATTTTTCTAATGGTATTTGTTCTTTCTTAGGAACTTTCTTATTATAATATTTACCAATAGTAACAACCATATTTGTTACATTTGCAATATGTTTATATGGATTCATTGATTGACTTCTATCAGTAAGATATCTAGTAAAATCAAACTTAACATCATTTATTGCTTCTATATAATATTTATATACTAAACTTAAGTTTTTTAATTTATCTACATTACCTTCTTTAACTGCTTTAGCAACAAGTAAATTAAATACTTCATTAAAAGAAGAATTCTTATCATTTATTCTAATATATGCATATTTAATATTTCTTATTTGACATCTATTAATATGTTCTTTTGTTAATGTAGTACCAGCTGGAATAATAAAATCTTTTTTAGTTTCACATGTAATATCTTTTACAATTACTACACCTGGTATTAATAACTCAATTGGAAATTGCATATTATTCACCACTTTCCTACTATATATATTTTACCAAAAAAAAGAGTAAAATTATTATTTTTACTCTTTTTTAATAATTTTATTTACACTTAGAATAATCTATCATCACTTTGATTTAAATGATCATAAGCTTTATCAGTAACCATTCTTCCTCTAGGAGTTCTCTTAATAAATCCTTCTTGCATTAAATATGGTTCTACAACATCTTCTAATGTACTTATTTCTTCACCTATAGCTGATGCAATTGTTTCAACACCTACAGGTCCTCCATTAAACTTATCAATTAATGCTGTTAAGTATTCTATATCTATAGAATCTAAACCATATTTATCTACCTTTAATCTATCTAATGCTTCTTCAGCAATCTTTAAATCAATTACTCCATCTCCTAATACAGAAGCAAAATCTCTAACTCTTTTAAATAATCTATTTGCTATTCTAGGAGTTCTTCTAGAACGTTTAGCAAGTTCAACTGCTGCATCATCAGTAATTTCCATATCTAATACTCTAGAAGTTCTTTTAATAATTCCTTGTAATTCTTCATTAGAATAGAATTCTAATTTATTAACAATACCAAATCTATCTCTTAAAGGAGCTGCTATATCACCAGCTCTAGTAGTTGCACCTACTAAAGTAAAAGGTGGTAAATCAATTTTAATACTTCTACTTGATTGATCTGAACCTACAACTATATCTAATTCAAAATCTTCCATAGCTGAATATAACATTTCTTCAATATATTTAGGTAATCTATGTATTTCATCAATAAATAATACATCACCAGGTTCAAGTGTTGAAAGTATTGCAGCTAAATCTCCAGACTTTTCAATAGCTGGTCCAGAAGCACATTTAATATTACTTTCTAATTCATTTGCAATAATATGTGCAAGTGTAGTTTTACCTAAACCAGGAGGACCATATAATAATACATGATCTAATGGTTCATTTCTCATTTTAGCAGCTTCAATAAATATTCTTAAATTTTCTTTAACTTCAGATTGACCAACATATTCATCTAATCGTTGAGGTCTTATATTTTCTTCATTATCAATATCATCTGCTTTTAATTCATTAGAAATAATTCTTTCTTTCATAAATTACTCCTTTCTATTTCAACATAAGTTTTAATGCTTGTTTAATTTGATCCTCAATAGAAGCACTTATATCTATTTGAGGTAATACTTTCTTTATTTCAGGTTTCTTATAACCTAATCCTTCTAATACTTCAACTATTTCTGAATCTGCTTGAACTGACTTACTAGATTCAGCAAGTTTTCCTTTTAAGTCTAGTATTATTTGTCTTGCTAACTTATCTCCAACTTTAGGAAACTTTGTTAAATATAAAACATTTTCACGATCAATTGCATCAATTATTCCATCAACTGATCCAGTTGCAAACATTGGTAATGCAACTTTAGGTCCTAGACCTTTTACATTTATTAATTTTAAAAATAATTCTTTTTCAGCTAATTCTTTAAATCCATATAAAGCTTGATCATATTCACTCATATGATGATAAGTATAAACTTTATAATTTTCCCCTTCTTGATATGAATATGGATTAGCAACATATACATTATAGCCAATACCATGGTTATCTATAGTTATTGAATTTGATGTAATATAATCTATTTTACCTTCGATGTAATTATACATATTCTCACCATCCTAAAACAATTATATCATACAAAAAAAAGAATACAAACAAATATTTGTATTCTTTAACGATATATTAATTATTTCAATGTTAATCCTTTAGCTTGTGTAACAATATCACTTACTTTTGATTGATTATTATTAGCAGCAGCTATTTCATTTATTAAATTTTCTTGATTATTAGGTTGTGACACTGATTGTTGTTCTACAGGCATAGAAACATTACATGCTTTAATAAGACTACCATAATCTCTAGCTCTTATTGTTCTAAATCTTTCATCTATGTCAGTATGTTCTTCTATTAAATCTTTTAATGATTTCTTAGATACTTTAACATATTGCTCCAAATATTGTTCAGCGTTTGTATAATCAACTAACATTTTCAATTCAGATGGATTCATTAACATATATTGATTACTACGATGAGTTATATATTCTTCTTCATATTTAATCTTAATATATTTATTGAAAAGTGAATAAATTGATTCATCAAATGGACATACAGTAATAAATATATAATATAAATAATTCATATATTCTATATTAACATTTACACATGAATTACCAACTTGACTTAAATCATTTGATGTAGTTATAACTTTCATATAATTTCCCTCTTTTGATAGAAAATATTATATAAAATTAATTGATATTTGGCAAATAATCTTTTATAATTAAATTAGAGAACGCATTAATAAACTGATGCTATCTCATTTGTTTTTTTGATGGGCACCTAGCTTTTGCTAGATGCTTTTTTTATCAACAATCCCCCCTGTAAGTTATATAAACTTAGTTAAAGATAATCAATAAAATAATGATTATAATTAATAAGAATACGACAATATCAGTTCTTTTAATCATATCATCACCTCATTCCTTCAAATGAGATAACATCTAGTTAATGCGTTCTAGAGGGATCACTCCCTCTACTTTATATATACACGGTGTATATATCATTTTACTTGTAATATATTAAAAAAAGATGCATTTTTATGCATCTTTTTTTTAGAATAATGATAATTGATTAGATTCAGATAAGTTATCTAAGCAACCTAATTCTTTAAGTTTTTCTATTGCACTTGAAGGACATTTACCTCTTGTCTTTAAATCTTCTTGAGATATAAATGGATTTTGAGCTCTTGCCTTACATATAGCTTTAGCAACGGAATCACCTAGACCATCTAATGCTCTAAAAGGAATTATTAAACCTTTTTGATCTTCAGTTATAACAAAATTCTTAGCATCAGATTTTTCTATATCTATATTCTTGAAATAGAAACCTCTACAGCACATTTCTAAACATAATTGAAGTGTTTCTTTTACATCTAATTCTTTATTAGATGCTGCTTTTCCTTTAGCATCTATTTCATCTATTTTAGCTCTAATAGCATTTTCTCCACCTACCATAGCAGCTACATCAAATTGGTCACGTCTTATTGATAGATAAGCACAGTAATACCAAATTGGATGATGTACTTTAAAGTAAGCAATTCTAAATGCACTTGTAACATATGCTGTAGCATGTGCTTTAGGGAACATGTATTTTATTTTTCTACAAGATTCAATATACCATTCTGGAATATTGTGTTCTTTTAAATATTCAGCATGTTCTTTCCAAGTTGCAGGATCTTTAGAAGGTTTACCTTTTCTAACAAATTCCATAATTTTGAATGCTTTACCAGCAGGTATTCCCCAAGCTATTAAGTTAACCATGATATCATCACGACAACCAATTACTTGAGAGAATGGAACAACATTATTAACTATTAAATCTCTAGCATTACCTAACCATACATCTGTACCGTGAGATAAACCAGATATTTTAATTAATTCGGCAAATGTTGTTGGTTTAGTTTCTTCAAGCATTCCTAATAGGAATGTTGTACCAAATTCAGGAACACCTAATGTACCAGTTGGACAATATTTAGTTCCATCTTTCTTAGTTAATCCTCTTAATTGTTCAGGTTTAACACCTAATACTTCAGGTCCTGTAAATATCTTCATTGTATCAGGATCACCTAAATCTATCTTAGTTACATCCATTCCTGATAAATCTTGTAACATTCTTAATACTGTTGGATCATCGTGTCCAAGTATATCAAGTTTAAGTAAGTCTGCTTCAATTTTATGGTAATCGAAGTGTGTTGTTCTCCAAACAGAATTTGGATCATCTGCAGGATATTGGAAAGCAGTGAAATCCCAAATATCTTTATAACCTGGAACTACTACGATACCACCTGGGTGTTGACCAGTTGTTCTCTTAACACCTGTACATCCTACTGCTTCTCTTTCAATTTCAGCAGTTCTTATATTAGATTTAATAATCTCTTTTTTCTTTAAATCATCTTTACCAGTTACATCAAGTCCATATGATCTTGCTTCACTTCTTAAAGCATCATACATTCTTTCTTCATAATAACCTTGAACATAACCAAATGCAGTATTATCTTGTACTGTACCAATTGTACCAGCACGATAAACATTATCAGTACCGAACAATACTTTTGTATACTCATGTGCTGATGCTTGGTCTTCACCAGAGAAGTTAAGATCGATATCTGGTACCTTTTCACCAGCAAATCCTAAGAATGTCGCAAATGGCATATCATTTCCTTGATGTACCATTAATTCACCACATTCAGGACAATTCTTATTAGGTAAGTCATATCCAGATGAATATGTTTCAGATAAAGGTTTACCATCTTTATCATTAAATTCACTATGACAACATTTAGGACAATAATAGTGTGCAGGTAAACCATTACATTCAGTAATACCCATCATTGATGCTACAAATGATGAACCTACTGAACCACGGGATCCTACTAAATATCCTCTATCATTTGAGTGTTTAACTAACTTTTGAGCAATTAAATAAATAACGTCGAATCCACCACCAATGATACCAGTTAATTTAAGTTTTGCTTTTTCTATAGCAGCATCTTCTGATATATCAGGTTCTTCTTCTTTTATTTCATTAGCTTTTAATTTAACTACTCCATCATATCCTGACATGATTACATCATGTAAATAACTTGAGAATTTTTCTTCTTTTTCTTCATCAGACATATCTGGATATTCTTTATCCATTTGTTTTCTAACTAATTCAGTAATCTTATCACCATAGAATTCTTGAGCAATTCTTTCTTCAATATTTCTTGGTAATGGATTACCATACATACTCATAGCTTTTTCAAATACTAAATCTCTACATATTTCTTGAGAATGTTCGATAATTGGTGAATATGGTTTTTCAGGTTCATCAATTACTTCAATAACATCTATTAAACTAATAATACTATTTGGATTAGTAATAACTATTTCTTTAACTAAATCTCTATCTTTAATCCAACTAAATGATTCTAACATTTCATTAGTAGTTCTAAAATATTGATTTGGTATATGACCTTGTTCAATAGGTTTACCTTTAGTATATTTAGATACTAATTTATAAACACCATTTTCATAGTCAATTGTAATAATACCACTTATTTGTAATTGTCTAAGTGAATGATCTATTTCAGATAATTTTTCTTCAGGAGTTAATTTCTTAGAAATATCCTTATCAGAATCTTTATCTACTGAATATATTTCACTTAAATTATTTCTAGTAATTGGAATACTATTAACACCAGTTAAAACATATATATATTTTAATACCTTAATATCAACATCAGTTAATTCTATTCCATTTCTCTTAGCTTTTTCTATAGCAGCTGTAATGTTCTCTTTATTTAAATTAGGTCTTACTTTACTATTTAAATATCTAGCTAAAGGATGTCTTCCTTTACCAGGAACATTTTGATTAACTATAATTTCACGATATAGTAAATCTTCAGGATTTAAGTTGTGAACATCACCAGTTGCAACAACTATCTTACCCGCTTCTTTACCACATTTAATTATCTTTTCAATTGCTTTCTTTAAATGATCAAGATTATCAATTGAATGATCACTTATTAAATGCATATAATTTTCAATTGGTTGTACTTCAATATAATCATAGAATTTCATTGCATCTACAAGTTCATCTTCTGATCTTGTTAATGCTATATCAAATATTTCTCCATTTAAACATGAAGAACCAATAAGCAAATTTTCTCTTAAATCATTTACTAATCTTCTAGGTATTCTTGGAGATACATCTAGGAAGTTTGAATTAGCAAATGAAACTAATTTAAACATAGCTTTTAATCCATCATGATTCTTAGCAATCATTGTTATATGTTTACTTCTATCATATTGATTTGCAATATGTTCAGTAAATGTTTTACTTGGAATATTTTCATACATTTGTAAACAATCTTTATGGCACCAAGTATATTTCCAAATATATTCTTCATTACCAAATACTTCAAATGGATTACCAAATGAAGGATCTCTTTCTTCATCTTCATCTAGTTTTCTAATATAGTTTTTAAATGATACTAAATCACCTATATTTTTCATTAATTTAGGATTATTCTTAAATGCTACAAATTCAAGTTTACCTAAATCATTTAATTCATTTAATGTTTCTATTCCTTCAATTTGTTTTAACATTCTAGTGAATATTAAAGCTGTATTTTCAGAGTCGACATCAGCACCATGGTGTTGACCAACATATATACTGAAATTAATAAGTTCTTCTTCAAGACCATATCTTAATTTAAAACTAATAGTATTTTCAGCTGGATGTAATTTAATTTCATTAGAATCTAATACTAATTCTACATCATCTTTAACAGTTACATCTAAATTACATTTTTCAGTTTTAGAAGCCTTATTAATTACTTTTAAATAATATTTATTTTTATATCCAACAGCAATTGTTTCAGTTGCAGGATCTTTATATTCATATTCTTCTTTTAAGACTTTAAAGATAGATTCACCATCTACTTTAATATCTTCAATCATATCACCTATATGCTCAGATAATTCTCTTGCTACAAGTTCATTTGAATCTCCAGTTTTTTCATCAGCTTCACCTGTATCAATTCCATATGCTTTACCTAAAGCAGCAAGTGAATGTCTCTTTAAATCACGATTAATAACACGTGATAAATTTAATGTATCAATAATAGGATTTTCTAACTTACCTAATCCTGCATTTAAATATGCCATATCTAACATATTTTTATCGAATCTAGCATTATGAGCTACTAATGGTAAATCTCCAATCCATTCTTTAAATCTAGCAGTTACATTTGCTTCATTATCAGCATCTTTAACATCATCATCTGATATATCAGTTACTCTAGTAATTTGTTCATCAATATGATGTCCTGGATTAATTAATTCATCAAATCTATCTAATACTACACCATCTTTAACTTTAACTCCACCTAGTTCAATTAATGTATCTCCTAGACCTGGATTAAAACCTGTTGTTTCAGTATCGAATACAACAAATGTAGAACCTGCAAGTGATGAATCATTTGCATTGAAACAAACATTTAAGTGATCATCACACATGTCTAATTCAACACCATATGCAGCTTTAAATGGCACAAAGTTTTTCTTTTCATCTTCTAATTCAGATATAAATCTTTCTAATTCTTTAATACCATCTTTATTCTTTTCAGGATCTGTCATTAATTCTTCTAATGACTTTTTATTTTCTTCTATATCTTCATCTATAGCTTTTTTTCTAGATTTATTATATTTAGTTACTTTACCAAATACACCTGGGAATGCTTGACATCCATCATGATCAGTTATAGCAATACCAGCATGTCCAAATGCAATTGCTTGATCAACTAGTTTTTCTTCATCTATAACTCCATCCATTTGACTCATCATAGTATGAGCATGTAATTCAACACGCTTTTCATCTGCGTCATCTTTTCTTTTAATAGTTGGATTATCAATAGATTCATATGTTTTAAATTGATATACTAAATCTTTAGCAAAGTCATCATATCTTACTTGACCAGTAAAATGATACCAATTACCTACTTTTAATTCTTTAGATAATTTATCTAATTCATCTTCATCTGATGCAAATGTTTTACCTAAGATTGAAGATGTATTATCACTTATTTTAATAGTATCTAAATAAGTAGTTCCACCATCTTTTTTAGGAATAGCAGTTGGTTCATTTGAGAATACATATGCTTCTAGATTAACTGCATTTTCTTCTTTTACTAATGAAGAAATCGGAACTATTCCTTCTCTTTGATAGTCAACCTTTTTCTTAGGAGTCCATTTCTTCTTTTCTTCTGTTACAACTGGTTCAGGAACCACTACTTCAGATTTTTCTTTTTCTATTATTTTTTTTAATTCTTTTCTTTCTTCTTCATTTATATTTATAACAAGTTTAAAACCAGATATACCCATATCTGATATTTCTTCAAATATTTTCTTTGATTCTTTAGTTAATAATTTCTTTTCTACTTCACTTAAAACATCTATAGAAATAATATTATCTTCTATTTTAATAGAATCTTTATCTATAGTTTTTAAAGATGAATTATCCGCAATTAATTTATCTAAATAATAAACAAAATAATCTAACACTAATTCAGGATCTAAATTAGTATATTCTATATTTATATAAATATGATTAACATCATCTATACCTGATAAACAAAGTCTTTTTAAATTAACCATAGCATTTACAGGTACTATTTCATCACTAGATAAATTAATTGTCCAAGTATTATTTTTAGAGTTAACAACACAATTTAGAAGTTTAACCTCATCAAATGAAGCTACATCATTAAAATTAATTTTTTTGAAAAATCTTAACAATTTTTCATCCATGTTATCATCTCCGACCTATATAAATATTATTATACAAAAAGAAAAGAGTCTAGACAATTCTAAACTCTTTGAATGGGTAAAAATTTTTTATTCTTTGCTGTTATATATCTATGTTGTTATTTTTCTAAGTTCTTCTCTCTGTTGTAAAAAATCATCATGTTTAGTTGTCTAATCTTTGTTGTAAATACTTATCAACCATTCTTCCCCATCTAGAAGGATTTTTGTACCCTTCCTAATTCAATATAACATAAACCGATTTATAAAATCAATAGAAAATTTAAAATAAAAAGAAGAAGTCTAAGCTTCTTCTTCCATTTCAAAATCTTCATTAGCAAAATTGATGATTTTATCAGCAATAATATCTTTGAAATCTTCAATTAATGCATCATATTTTTCTTTTTCTTCTACAGGTTTTAAATATTCTTCACCTTCATTATTGATTGCTTCAAATATTAAATATTCATCTGTAGGAGTATCATCTTGAAGAATTCTAACTGAATATACATATCTTGTATTATCCTTTGATAATTCCTCAAGTACTAAATATTCTTGTCCATTTTCAAGAGTAACAATATTTCCAACCTCTGTCATTTCATTCTCTCCTTTTCTTCCTATAATCCCATACTATTTGATTTATTTGCTACAGCAGCATCATAAATACTTTGTAATTCAGCATTTCCAACGTTTGCATCAATAAATGCATCTGCTGCATCTGGATTAATTCTAACTAATTCAGGAAGTAATACTCTAGCAGCATCCATATGTTGAGACATAAATGCAGGAAGCATATCTTGATGATATGAATTCATCTCACTTAACTCACTTAATAATTTATCAGCTGGTACATAAGGAGTATTTACTGGAGCAGCTTCTACTGGAGCAACTGGAGCAGCTGGTGCAACTGGTGCAACAGGAGCTTCAGGAGCTGGTGCTACAGGAGCAACTGGCTCTTCAGCAGCTACAGGAGCTTCAGGAACGTTTTGTTCTGGAAGACTCATATTGCTTAGTAAATTATTTATTTCTTCTGGTGTTAATACACCACTTATATCTTCACTTTTTGCAGCAGCTGCTTCTGGTGCAGCTTCTACTGGA
>CAMOID010000025.1 GCA_946615975.1 uncultured Caryophanales bacterium | reverse complement strand
CATTAGATTTCCCTCTATTCTTAGTTATATTATATATCATAAATAAAAAAATATGAACTAAAAAGTTCATATTTTTATTCAGCTGATGACATATGTTCATATAATAATGGACGTTCTTTAGTTCCAAATAATGATATACATGCTTCATATTCTTCATCTGTTTCAGCATCATAGCATTCATACATATCAATATAAAAGTTATTTTCAAGTTCTTCTGCGTTAAAATTAACAACAGGTCTAATTCCTAATAATTCAGTAGAGTTAACTTGAATAATATTATTTTTGTTTCCTACTGCCCAAATCTTATTATTAGATGCACCAGTCATAGTCCAATATGCTGCATTTGTACCAATATAAGTATTATTGGATTCATTTATTGTTAATCCATGAATATTTGCTTCATCTGCAGTTAATAAACCTGCTGGATATTCCAATATATTTTCTCCATTACATTTGTTACTTGGATTATTTGGTTCATATGTATTAGAGTTACACATCTCAACATCTCTTAAGTATCTTATATTTTCTTCATCAAATGTTTCATTAAGCCATGTTTCAATTGTATCTAACACATCACTTTCTTCAAAATTAAATGAACCATTTGAACTATATGATGATTTACCAATAAAAACATCTTCACCTGTATCCATACATTGACCTTGATCATTTGGATGACCATTGTACAAAGCTCTAATATAGAAAGGAGATCCATCATCTGATGCAGCACCCTTTGTACCAGAACTAGATTTTAATTTAGTAGTATTGACTCCTCTTTCGACTCCACCAGATGATCCACCTGATGTATATGAACTTGTAGATAAATATTTCCAACATATTCCATTAAAAATAAAATTATTATGATCATCTATATTATCTCTATGATATGAATAAATATGTGTAGGATATCCATATTCATCTAATTCATAATCATATACCATCATAGATTTTGTTGGGTTCTTTGAAAAATCAACAGAATGAATAAATACTCTTGAACTCTCTTCAGATTCAGGAGTTGGTTCAATATCTAACATTTCTAGTAAGTAATCTTCATTGATAATATTTCCATATTCAAAAGTGAAATTCATAGTTAAATCAAATGATTTACCAGTATTATTTAAATCTTCTAATGTTATATCATCTAAATCATATGATATCTTTATTTTCCCATGTTTTATTTTATTATCTAAAAAATGAATCATTAAACCTTCTTCTAATGGTTGATCATTTTCATCTAATATTTTTATATTTACTAATTTCATCATATCAGGATCAGATATACCCAGATCAATTCTAGCTAATCTTGCAATTAATGTTCCAACATTAACCATATTAAAATCTATAACGAAATAATCATCTGGATTTTCTAAATTTAAATTAAAATTCATTTTTGTTCTATCATTACTATCTATTGTAGCTGTGTCTGTTGGATGAATGTTATTACCTGATAATCTTACATTATCAAATATTACTAAATAACTTACTTCAGCTAAGTTAGTAGTTCCATTTACTTTAAGAATAGTTGATAAAGTAGCATATCCAACTGTTATAAGTAATAGTAATATTAAAACTATAAATGATATTCTCCTTTTATTCATAAACTAAAAACCTCCCTGTTCAATTCTATATGGATCATATATTGAACCTGAGCCATAGTTAAAAATATCATCAGTAACATGTATTACTGGTCTATAAGCTGTAGATCTTGAATATGTTAATGAGTTAATAGCATCATATCTATAATATTCAAGAGGGACTCTTCTATTTGAATATGTATAGCTTCCTAAAATATAATAATCACCTGTACTATTAAACCAATAATACTCACTATACCCTGATTGACCAGGTGAAATATAAGTATTACTAAATCCAGCAAATACTAATTCCATAATATCAACTGCAGCTATTGGATATGTTAATTCTCCTGTTGCAACACTAAATTTATGACCATTTGTACATTCTAAATTAATATCTTCTTTTGAAAATCCATCTTTTGGCATAGGAGTTTCACAAAAAGGTTCATCAACAATATAATTAGAATAAGATGACAAATTATTTTCATACCAAGTATTGGCTTTATTAACTCCATCTATATTTTGATAATATGTATCTTCGTCAGTATTTGTATCTCTTAGTATTTGCATACGAACACTAGGTACAGTTACATGATAATCATGATACAAACAATAACCGTTTGCATCTAGATCACCATTATATAAAAGTTTAACATTTCCGTTTGATGTTGTTCTTATAATTTTCCAACAATGACCTGCAAAGTATGCATGATTTAAAACTTTATTATTTCCTCTATAAAATAATATAGGATGTTCATCATTTTCGGTTGGAGCATATAAATATAATCCACTATATTCATTAGAAGATGTTGAATCAAATAATAATGATCGAGAATTCATATACTCTGTTGGTTGATGAACTCCTAAATAATAATCATTAATATATGATTGATTTACATTTTTGAATTCTATTTCATAAGTAACAGTGGTAGTTATTTCACCTTTATTTAAATATGTTTCATCTAATGTACTTTTTAAATAAAATCTAGTATAAAAAACAAGTGCTACTCTTGAATGAGGTTGTATTTTTTCACCAGCTCTAAGAACAGACCCAGTACTTTTATTACTAATATATGCATCAATTATAGCCGAAACAGAGTCTTCTATTGTAGTTGTTATATTTGTAATTTCAATTGCAACATCACTATCATTAACTAATTCAGCATATACATAATATGTATCACCAACATCATTGTAAGTTGGTGTTACTGTTATAGTTTTTCCATCATTGCTTAAAGAATATAAATTAACATATTTTGTATCATTAAACATATCATATACATTTTCATAATGAGCACCATATTCATTACGATTAAGCATCATTTCTCCATTAAAATTAGAAGATATAACAATAGATGCGAATCCAATAGTCATCAAAAATAATACTGGAATTATAATAAACAATTTATATGATTTTATTTTTTTCTTCATATTGTATATCTCCTTTCATTTTTTTTATTCTTCGTCTATATAATATGGGTTACTACGAGTTCCTTCACCAGAAATTCTAAATCCTCCATGTAAATAAATAACTGGTGTAATATAATATTGTTGTGTATTTCCATATCCTGGTGACTCATAAAATTCTTTATCTTGATTTAATAAACCTACATTGTGATAAGCTATTCCATCTCCAGCAAAAAACACATCATCTATAGATGGTATAGCAACTGGATAAACTAATTTTTCATTTGTAATTGAATATTCATCACTGCAATCTCCCCAATTCAAATCACTAAGATTACTTGTATTACAAAAAGGTTCATCTGATAGATATGCCTGATAATTAATTAAATTTTTAAAATACCACGCATCTATATCTCTTTGTCTGATTGAACCAACATATGGCTTTCCTGTAACAGTATAAAAAGAATTAATATAATTATCGTATATACTATCACAAGATGTTCCATTATATGATAATTTTAATCCACCAGTTGATGTTGTTCTTATTATTCTCCAACATTTATCACCAAATAACATAAAATTTGTATTAATATCGGAACTCCACCTACCAGTATATTTATTAAAGAAAAATATAGGATTTGGATCATCTAAGGTATTATCGATAACATAAAATCCCACAGAACCATATCCAAATTCTTTAGAACTTATAAGTTTAGCTTCTCTATTTAATAATCTACTATATGTTTTACTTGTATTATGTGTTTCTTCATAAGATTTCTTTGTACTGTTAACAAAGTTCAATGAAATACTAGAACTAAAATAAGAATCTGTATCTATTGCACGAGTTTCAGTTACATCATCAGCAACTCTATATCTTATTTCAAATATAATTGGTGTAGTTGAATTACCTTCAAAAAAGTCTTCTTTTTTTACTTCTAAATAACTATCTGCATAGAACATTCTAACATTAAACATGTCATATCCATTAGTATGATTAATGTTAATATCTGATAACTTAGCACCTAAATTACCATGATTAACAACGTCAAATTGAAATCTATATACATCTCCTACTTTTAATAATTCAATATTAAAATCTATAACATTATGTTCTGCATCAGTTATATGTGCATCTTCTATAACACTTGCAGTATTTTCTAATATTTGAATATTTTCAATACGTACATCATAATTAACTGTTCCTGTTGCTACTGTTCCGTTTACTGTTAATTTAGTTGTTATTGCAGCATATCCAATTATCATTGAAAGCATTAATAATAAAACAATTAATACTCTTAGTCCTTTTTTTCTAGTTCTAATTTTCATTTGGGAGCACCTCCACTAGATGAATAATCAGGTTCTAAACCTTCAACTATATATGGGTTTGAAGGTGTACCTTCACCAGATAATTTTACTGTTGATTTCAATGTAATTACTGGGTAAACTTTTAACCAATCTATATTAGGTAATGAAGATGTTTCATCATATCCAATTATTCCAAGTGCTTTTGATTTATAATTAACACTTCCTGTCATTGTCCAATAGTTTTGCCAAGGATATTCAACACTTAACCATGAATTAGATGTTTCATAAACATTGTAACCACATAAATTTGCTTCGGGAACGTCGATTAGAGCAATAGGGCTATATAATTTTCCATTAGCTACATTCATTCCTCTTCCATCATCGCATGTTAAATCTGTTATATCATCTTTATAAAAACGATAATTATTACAATATGTATAATCTTCTATTAATTCATTACTTGATAGATCACATATACCACCATCTGATGATGAAGAAGCTGATCTAATACCTCTAAACATGACTGTTCCACCTCCACCACCAGAGCTACAATCCATAAACATTTGATTTATTAAACTTTCACTATAATCAACATTATCTTCTTCAGAATAATAACTATATTCATATGCTTCTTTATAAGTATCACACATTCCATTATATTGATAACCATTAAAAATTAATTTGATTCCACCAGTTTCAGTTGTTCTAATAATTCTCCAACAATAATTATTTGTAATCAAATAATTATTTGTTGAAGTACTATTTCCTCTATAGAAATATATTGGGACTTCATTTTCTTTTTTTAGTTCAAATAAACCTGATGTTCCATTTTTAAAACTCTTTGTAAAATCTATCTTTTTTGATGAATATATATTATTTTGATTTATTCTTATTAAATCATTAATTGGATCTGTTACTGTAGTAAGTGATGCTATTTCTGATGTACCTGTTTTTCTTGTATTTACATATTTAATACTAGTTGTAACTGTAATAGGATTACTTGTATCAGGTAATTCTTCAACATTTCCTTCAGGCATCATATAACCAATTATTATTTTTACTGGTACCATATCTCCAGGATCTAACACATCTCCAACACTTAATTCAGTTCCCCATTCATATATTGTTCTTGTAAAAATATACTCAGATAAATTCTCAGGTATTCCATTTAATTTTATTTCTTCAATTTCTCCTGCAATTGTTCCATCATTAACAATATTTGCATTTAAAGAAACCATTGAACCTAATTTGTCTAAACTAATCTCAAAATTTATCTCAGTTTGTTTTTCATCTGTATATGTAGGTTCACTAATTACAGTAAAATCATTTCCATCAAGTACTGGATTTTCAAAATGAATATTAAATATTTGTCTTCTTAATCCAATAACTGAATTTAGATCAAAGGCAGATGCTAAAACAGCATATCCAATAGACATGAACAATACTACTAATAAAACAATTAATATTGATTTATTTTTTTTCATTTAACATCTACCTCCTATCTAATTATTTTTTCTTTTTTTCTTTTGGTATTTCTACATCTCTAATTGGAGATACTACAAAAGATCTATTATTGAATTTGATAATTGTTGTATTTTCAATTCCATCTAACATTTTGGAATCTTTATCATAATTATCTAATTCTCTTTTTTCTCTTTCTAATCTTATTTGTTTCTTCTTTTCTTCTTCCCTTAGCATTCCATCAAGAACTGCTACTACATCTTTATTTTTTCTTAGAATAAAGAAACAATATTCTCTTCGATCTAATAACACAAAAGTACAAGAATTAACATCTAAATAATAAAATATAGGTTTTCTTACTTCTACCTGAGCATCTATTAAATCTTCTATACTATTAACTTTTATAATATCTCTTTTTTCTATACTAGGTACTTCATCAACTTTGATTAATACAGCATCAAATGTTTTTAATATTTCTTTTAAATTACTTTTATATATCTTATTTTCATCTTTACTTTCAATATAAGCTATAAGCCATAAAGTAAAAGAAAAAGCAAATGCTATACCAGTCACTAAAGTATATTCAAATAAATCAAATACACATAAAGGAATAGTAAAAACTAAAGCTAATATCCATAATACTAGAAGTTTATTTTTATAAATAATCATATTATCCTATCCTTTCTGTTAACCATACTGTAGGCCATGCTAAATATGGTATTGTAAATGTGATTTTACCAACTAATTCATTGTTAGTTACTTCAACATTATCGTTTGTATTATTTGCATCTCCTTTAGTATCAACTGCTATAGTTCCATCTTGATTCATTTCCTTTGATACAATTCTATGAATGATGATTTTATCATCTTTTCTATATGCAATGATATCTCCAACTTTAAGATCTTCTATCTTTTGTTTTTTATCTACCATTACTGCATCACCTTTTTTAATAGATGGATACATAGAACCTGATGCAATACCTATTAATTGAAATCTAAAATAACCAGATATAAATATAACTAATACGAGTACAATGAAACCAATAACTATATCAACTACATTAAATACTCTATGGTTAAACTCTGGTGTTGTTTGATCATAATATTCGCTTATCATACGAGAAGCAAATATATAGATTGCATATGGTAATAGTATTCCTAATAAACTAACCACATAATCATTTAAATTTGGGAATACAGGTACAACAAACATATAAATTGACATTATTATGTTATATATAAGAGGTGGTACAACTCCTAAGTTATAACTTAAATAACTTAATAATAAGTTCTTAGCAAAAGCAGGTAATATAGCTTTTGTGATTAAATTAAATATAGATACTATTCCACCTATATTTGAGAAGTCTAATGTTAAATTTATTTCTATTAGAGTTGCCACGATTGTAAATAACACGATCAAATATTTTTTGTCTCTATTTCCTGATATAAATATATATCTTAAAAATTCAGCACATACTATATATACTATTAACCCAAATGAACTATCAAATACTCCTTTTATTGAGTATTCAAAATTTGTTGTTTTATATCCTGTAAGTATTCCTATTCCATATATACCTATAAAATATATGGTTGTAACAATAAATACTAGGATTGTAACATTTCTTTTAATATTATTAATTTTGCATTTTTTATAACCAAATAATAAAAATGCTATAAATACCATCAATATCATAAAAGCAGATATTAAGGCATACGAAATATGTGAAAAACGATTTATCAGGATAGTTCTATAAATTATAGTAAATAATACCATTACTATAAGTAATATTATCCCCCTAATATCTCTTTGATTCATATTGTTCTTTCCTTTTAATTATTAAACACTTGTAAATGTCATTGAATAACTTAAAGTGAATGTTTCATCAGCTTCTGGTAAAACATCAGATTCTTTATAAGAAATTGAAACAGTTACTGTTTTTTCACTTCTTTTATTTAAAGAGAATCCTTCAGCTACATCATTGCCTTCAGAATCTTTAACTGTATAAGAAATATAGTTTGGTAATTCAGCTGTTTCATTTCCTTTTTTAATTACTAATACAGGATCACTTGTTAATATTGCATCATATGAACTTTGATTTTCAATTACTGCATCAAATGTATAAGTGTCTCCTAATTCTTCTAAATTAACTGCAAATGTAATTTCTTTCTTATCTGAAGAAATAGTAGCAGCTGTTTCAGGAGTAATATTTCCTGTCTTCTCGTCATCTACACTTTTGAAGAATACCTTCCAAACTGTTTTGCTAACACCAATACTAGAACCATTAATTCCTACTATTGTTGATAATGTTGCATAACCAATAGAAATAAATAATACTCCTATTAATAGAACTAAAATTACTATAGCTCTTCTCTTTTTTGATTTTTCTTTTTGTTTCTCCATATAAACTCACCTTTCTCTTTCTATCTACGGATTTAATATATAAAAATTCCTTGTGGAATTTGTATAATACGGTACATTAACAGCATCAACCCCATCAGGTACTGTTAGATAACCATTCGTACTAAACTCTTCATACACCTCCTCCGCACTCTTTCTACTCACAATAGTATTATTATTTAAATATGTAATAAATACACCATCAGTAGTTCCTTCGGATCCATTTGAATCTTTACTTCCAAATGAACTTGCTTTTATATGATCACCAGGTATAACAGGAATCACTATAGATTCATCTATACCTTCTATAATTGATAATTTACCATTTTCATCATATGCTTTCTTTAATGTAAATTCTTCATTTTTTACAAGAAACTTTTTATAACGATTTGTATATGCATGATTATCGTATGACGAATTACTTGGATTATTATAAACGGCATACGGATTATAAGAAAAACGTTTTGCTCCATTTATATTTACACCCTGTGTAGCTTGATAAGAATTTTGTTTAATATTAACTGTAAAACTTAATGATAAAGATTGTCCCGAAAGTGCTTCTAAAGTTGCAGTTGAACCCTCTAGATAATAACATACAGTTGGTATGGTTGTATTATTCTTTTTAATATAACCATGATAATATGAATTAGTATATGTTGCACTTTTAAATCCAAAGTAAGTTTTTACACCATATGGAATTGTTCCATTATTGGTAATAGTTACATCTACTGGAATAGTTCCACTATTTTCAACTGCAAAGTTAATACAAACAGTTTCTCCTACTTCACCTAAAACACCGTTCCAAGTAATTGTTTTTCCATCATCTGATAAAGTTATGGTTGATTCGTCATTGTAATTTTCATCTGAAGTATCAGTAAAATTAACACTTTCAGGAACAATACGAACTCCCCAAGTTATATTTCCAACAGTAATATTACTAACCGAAGTTACTGTTAATTCCAAAAGACTATATCCAATTGTAATCGCTAAAACGGGCACTAAAATAAGCAGAAAAACCCACTTATTGCGCTTCACGCTCCACGACTTGCGCATCTTTAACATATAAACTCACTCCTATATTAAATTAAATATACTATTAATAAAAAGTCATGTAAATATATCGAAAGTAAATTTACGTAAATGTGTAAACATAAAAAAGAATATGAATTATTCATTCATATTCTTTTTTATCATATACTCGATATATTTGCACTTTTTAGAAAGTTAAACTACTTAGTTTCATATAGATCTTTTCCTAAATCTGAAGAAACTTTTAATGGTACTTCTAATTTAACTATATTTTGCATTGTATCAGTTACAATATCAATAACTTTCTTTTCTTCATCTTTAATGATATCAAATACTAATTCATCATGTATTTGTAATAGCATTTTAGATTTAATTTTTTCTTGTTCAAATCTTTTATCTATTTCAATCATGGCCATCTTTAATATATCAGCTGCTGTTCCTTGAATTGGTGTATTCATTGCCATTCTTTCACCTGATTGTCTTACCATGAAATTAGATGAAAATAATTCATCAATATATCTTCTTCTCTTATATAGAGTTTCTGTATATCCTGTATTTTTTGCATCTTCAACTGTTAAATTCATATATTCTTTAACACCTGGATATAATTCATAATATTTATCTATAAATGATTTAGCTTCTTTAGGAGATATACCAATGTTTTCTCCTAAACCATATCCAGATATACCATATACTATACCAAATATAACTGATTTAGCAGTTCTTCTTTGATTCTTAGTAACATCTTCAAATGGAATATTATAAATATCTGCAGCTACTCTTGTATGTATATCTTCATCTCTTAAGAATGAATCTATTAATGGCTTACATTTAGATATATGAGCAAGTACTCTTAATTCAATTTGAGAGTAATCACATGATAAGAATTCATCATTTGAAGGTAAGAATGCTTTCTTAACTAATCTACCTAATTCATCTCTTGCAGGTATATTTTGTAAGTTAGGATCTTGACTAGATAATCTACCTGTTCTTGTTAATGTTTGATTATAAATAGTATGTATCTTACCATCTTCCATGATAAATTTATTTAATCCTTGTAAGTAAGTACTATTTAACTTAGTATATTTTCTATATTCTAATATCTTTGAAATAATTTCATGATCATTTATTAATTTTTCTAATACTTCTTCTGAAGTAGAATATCCTGTTTTTGTTTTCTTAGCATGTGGTAAATTTAATTTTTCAAATAATATTTCACCTAATTGTTTTGGTGAAGAAATATTAAACTCTTCTCCAGCTAGTTCATATATTTCTTTTTCTATTTTAGATATATTACTTTCTAATTCTATAGATTCTTGTTTTAATATATCAGCATCACATCTAATACCTGCTATTTCCATTTTAGCTAATACTTTTATAAGTGGATGTTCTATATTTTCATATAGTTCAAATTCATCTTCTAATTTTAAATCATTTATATATTTATCATGAGTTTCATATATATATTTAGCTTTTAAAGTAACAATTGGTTTTATATCCATATTATCTTTAATAATATCTTTATATAAAGGTGTTACTACTTCATCTTGATTCATAAGAATAGCTAAATCATCTTTTATATTTTTATTTAATAAATATGCTACTAAATTTAAATCATATATAGTATTTAATTTAGTATTATTTGATATTACTATATTTTTCTTATAATCAAATGTATATGATTTATTATCTTTAATATAATCTAATACATTTAATACTTTATCTTTATCAACATAGAAATTATTTGTTCCATCATATAAACCCATTCCTAAGATATTAGCTATATGATAATTTTCATTGTCAACTTCTATATAATAAGAAATGTTTTTATCTAATGATATTTCATTTACATTTGTTAATTCTTTATATTCATTTTTTATTACTGTTTTTTCTTCTTTTTTATGATTTTTAACTAATGAGAAAAATTCTAAATTATAATAGAAATCATCTAATTTATCAGTTGGGCCATCATATTTAAGATCTTCAAATTTAACATCAATTGGTGCATCTTTAATGATAGTTGCAAGTTTATATGAGAAATATGCTGATTCTTTGTTTTCAATTAATTTATCTTTTAATTTACCTTTTACTTCTTCAACATGTTCATATAAATTATCTAATGTTCCATATTCTTGTAATAGTTTTAAAGCTGTTTTTTCACCTACTCCTGGAACACCTGGAATATTATCAGATGAATCACCCATCAAAGCTTTTAAATCAATTACTTTAATTGGATCTATTCCATACTCTTCTTTAAATACTGAAGGAGTATATTTTATATAATCTTTTGGTCTTAACATTTTAACTGTTGTTACATCAGTGATTAATTGTAGATAGTCATGGTCAGATGTTACAAGTAATGCATCCCATTCTGGATCTTTATTTGCTCTTTCAGATAATGTACCAATTATATCATCAGCTTCATATCCTTCTAGTTCAAGATATTTAATACCCATGGCTGTTAACATTTCTTTTGCAATTGGCATTTGACTCTTTAATTCTTCTGGAGTTTTTTGTCTTCCTGCTTTGTAGTCTTTATAAACTTCATGTCTAAATGTTTTACCAATATCAAAAGCTACTGCCATATATGAAGGTTCTTCTTCTTTTAATATTTTATTAATCATGTTTGCAAATCCATATAATGCATTTGTTACTTGTCCTTTAGAATTCTTCATAAGATTTCCTGTATATGCTGTTGCAAAATAGGATCTAAACATTAAGTTATTTCCATCTACTAATACTATCTTATTCATATAATCACCCTCTTTAAATATTATAACATATAAAAAGATGAGTTTATTTAAAACTCATCTCTATCTAATAATTTCTTTTGTTCTTTAGCTTCTTTTTTAGCTCTTCTTTTTTCTTCTTTTTGTAATCTTTTTAATTCTCTTTTAGATAATTCAGGTTCTTCAACTTCAGAAGTTTTTGTTTCAGCTAATTCATCTAAATTAATCTTTTTAGTTTTAACAAAAGTATCATCATCTAAATCATCTTCAATAGATTTCTTTACTTCTCTTCTTGGTTTATCGTTTCTATCATTTTCTATTTTTTCTAAAAGATTATTTATTTGTTCTGTATTACCTGAATGTTCCTCGGTTTTTATTTCTTGAACTTCTTCTACTTCATCTTCTTCAGGTTCATATAATAAATCTTTTAATTTATTCTTTTTCTTTTTTTCTTTTTTAGGAGTTTCTTCTTGTTCATAATCGTCTTCTTTAACTTCTATAATAGTATCTTCTTCATCTTTTTTTAGTTCTTCTTCTATTTTTTCTAAATCTTTTTTAGATACTACTTTTTTAGGTTTTCTAAATAAAAGAATAAGTAATAAGATAATAACTACTCCAATTGCTCCTAGAATAATATATCTATACATATTAATTTGATTAGTATAGAAATCCTTAATTTCATTGTTATATAACATTATAGTTTTAGATTCCATATCATATGTATAATATTTCTTTTCATTATTTGTTGCGTCTAACGCATATATAACCGCAAATTTAGAATCATCTTTTAATACATATGCTTTTATCTTTAATCCTTCAATTTCTATTTCTTTAATTTTATATTCTTTGAAATCTTTTGATTCTTCTACATTTAATGGAACAATACCTTTTATATTAGATGATAATTCAATATATGGATTTGTAATTGAACCATTTTCAAATACATAAGTAAAGATATTTCCTTCTTCATTTTTAACACCTACTACTGTTATATCTGTTATATCAGAATATAATGCAGGTATTTCTTCACCTTCATATTGAACAGTTTTTTCTACCATACCTGTTAATTCAGTTGGTAATGTATCTTTTCTTCTAACAATTGTTAATTCTTTATTATCAATAGTTACTTTAATAGGATCTAATTCTTTTCTTGTAACTGTTAATGTATATGTTAAACTATTACCTTTTTGAGCTGTTACAACTATTTCAAATTTATTAGGTCCTTCAATTAATTCTTTTTCACCTGCTCCAGCTACTGATGCATTGGCATCATTTACTCTGGCATTTATTTCAATTTTTTCTACTTCATTTTCTACTTCTAATTCATATTCATATTTTTCTTTATCAAATTCAGGAGTTACTGAATATCCTTCAACTCCTAATGATTTTAAATATGCATCTTTTGAATAAGAAGCTTCTATTTCTTCTTGAGT
>CAMOID010000024.1 GCA_946615975.1 uncultured Caryophanales bacterium | reverse complement strand
GTTGTACCTTCACCTGTATTTGGTACATATTCACTTTCTACAGTTTGTGTTTGTACTTCTGTATATGGACGTTCTTGATTTTCAATTCTTTCTCCATTGATAATTGGGTAATCAACATCACCTTGATTATTAATTGCACCTATTTCTTGATTAGTATGATTTGTTAAGTCTTCAATTCTTCCATTGAATTCATCAGTTACAGAATTCATTCTGTCATTATAACTATTAACTATACCATTAGTTTCATTTTTATAATCTTCAGCCATATTTGATAATCTATCATTATATTCATTTTTTAAACTATCATATTGTTCTTGTGTAATACCGGCTTCATGTGATCTAACTTCAAATTCTTCAAGTGTAGCATTCACTTTTGTTTCATAATTGTTTTTAGAATTATCAAGAATTTGATTATATTCATTAGTTATTTCTGTTGTTCTAGTATTATATTCTGTATGTAAATCATTCATACTCATATTATATTGATCCATAGTATTTCTATAGTTCATATCTCTAGAATCAACATTAGCTGGTTCAGAATATGCACTTGATGCCATTCCTATAATATTACCACTGTCATCTCTTGTTACTGTTGTAGGATTAATAGTAACTGAATTACCATTATTATCAACATAAGTGTGTTGTTCACCTATTACATCGTTTTCAAGTGGTTTAATATCAATTGATTGAATTGGTTCTATTCCATTTGAAGTTGATGAAACAATTTCATTCATAATATCTTTAATATCTCTTCCGTCCATTTTTATCACCTATAATCTCTATTATATATATAGAATATCATAATTTTTATGAATTTCAAATATAAAACGATATGTAAATATGACTATTAAGTTAAATATGTGAAGAACATCTATGTTATAATTAAACTAGGTGATACTATGGAATTTATGCTTGTTGGTGAAATAAAATTTAAAAATAAAAATATAGCTATTTTTAGAGATAAAAACTTTAGACATACATTTCTAGAAAAAGATGGTGAAAACTATTCTTATTTAGATTATGAAACATATATGGAAATAGATAGAATATATAATAAGAAAATATTATACTTCCCTGGTGAAGTTAAAAAAGGACAAAAATTTAAATTTGTACCTAAAATGTTAGTTTCTATAGGTGGTGCATTAGTTGCTGTTACATTAACATTAACAGGATGTCAAAATGTTAATGCTGTAAGTGATATGCAAATTGTAATGCCACATAATTTATTTGATGCTCATGAATTCATATCTGAAGATTATTATTCTATTGATGAATCAAGTAAACAAATTTATATTTATTCAGATGAAGCTTTAACACAATTTTTACCTAATGAATATAAAGAAAATCCAACATATGAACAATTATATTCTGCTATTGCTGAAAACCAAAACATTGATGATAATTTCAAAGAATATATGTATGAATTTGTTGATAACTTACAAAAAGCTAATATGAATTTAGATTTAAGACCATTTTATATGAATATTAAAACTTTAAAAGTAGATTATGTAAGTATGGCTGATATGAAAGGTATAACTGGAGGAAAAGCTGAAGGGGTATTCATGCCAGATAGACATACTATTTATATAAACAAAGAAAGAGAAGATGAATCTCTTTTAAATGTTGTTAAGCCTCATGAAATTGGTCATATGATGAATAATTTATACTTTGATTATAAAGGATATACTGCAATCAGAGATTTTTCTAGAAATGGTAGTTATGGATTTATGGTTGAAGAAGGAATGGATTCATTATTTGTTGATACTATATATGGTATGGATCCTTCTGAATTACCTTATAGATTTGTTAATAACTATTCTAAAGCATTAATTGATTCAACTGATTATTCATTTGAAACTTATATTAATGGTAGTATTACAGAATATGAAAATACTCTAGCAAATGAAATGGAATATTCAATGTCTCAAGAATATCCATTAATGGATCTTATGTATGATATAAGTAATGCTGGAACTGAATATATTTATGAAGAATATGATAGAGCTAATTATACTAAGATAGATATGACATTTGCTTATATTTATTTTAATAATTTAATAACTAATACTAGTTCATATGAAGATGTATTAAAAATATATCAAGACTATATAGATACAATTATTGCTAATAATGAAAACGGAGTTATTATCAATATAGATTCAGTTAATATGGTATTAAAAAATGTATTACAAGAAAAAAATTTACAATATGATATAAGTGATAATTTATATGATAATGTACAAATATCTCAATTAAATACAAATAATATTGCAAAATAAAAACATTCTTTTAAAGAATGTTTTTTTGTACTTCATTTAATGGACTAAAGAATGCTTCTTTAAGATAATTAAAGACATCATTTTTATATTCTTCTTGAATTAAATAATAAAATAAACTTGGAATATAGTAATATTGAATTGCTGTATTTCTACCTTCAATTCTAAAATGACTAATACCTAATTGTAATAGTTTACCTACTTGATAATATTTTACTAAATTATCACTTTCCATTAAATCATTAAAATTAGTATATCTATCAATATCAAATTTAAATTCACCATCTAAGTTTTTAATAGATTTAGATACTTTATTATAGAACTCCTCTACTTTAGGATCTCCTTTCATAAAGTAATCATTTAATATTATTATTATCTTTTCTGGATGTTTTATTGTTGATAATTTTTCATAATCATCGTTAAATGTTGTATCTAATAAATAATAATCATATTTATCCTCATTAATTTCATCAAAATTATCATTTGTAATTCTTTTACTAATTTTTACCTTATTATATTTTTCTCTTATATATTTTTCTAAATTATCATCATATATTTCAACAATATTTTTTTCATCATTACTTTCTTTCATAATTAAATTGCAATAATTATCATATATATCTGTTGATTTTAATGATCTATTATTAAAAGTATAATATATACCAGCATCATTTTTCTTAAGACTTTTTATTTTTTTCTTTATTGTTTTAAATGGAGTAAAACCAAAATAAGGTCTATCACCTTGCCATATTGCTGATGGCCATGAACCTAATACAGTTTCTAATTTAACTCCATCTATAAAATATTCAGGATGTTCTTTTTGTAATTCAAATAACTTATTAGCAATATAATAATTGCTTCCTATATCTGATATTTGAAAACTAGCGTATTCAACTTTAGTCTTCAAAAGTAATAGCTCCTTTTTGTTCTGTAGGTTCTTCAGATGTAGCAAGGTTATTCATATCATCTTGAGGTGCTCCAGGATTACCTGCATAATTTATTTCAGGTACATCAAAGCCTGTTACTGTTGCTGCTGGTGGTGTTGGATCAATAGGCTTTTCTTCAGAAGGTACTGAACTTCCAGAAAATTTCTTCATTAAAATATTCATGTCAGTTTCACTTAATTTTGATTTGAATTTTTCTATTTGTGGAGGAGTCATTACATTCATCATTTCTCTTGTAATAGTATCTACAGTTAAAGCATCTACTTGTTCATCTGTTAATGATGTAATTCCTGTTGATTCCACAGTTGTTACTGGTTTAACTTCTTCAGTTGCTTGTGGTTGTTGTGTTTGTTGTGTTTGTTGTGTTTGTTCGTTCATATTTATAATCTCCCATCTATATTAAGTATAACACATATTATTTTTTTCAAAAAAATAATATATATTAATTGAACATTTAATTGTCAATGTAGTATAATATATATTATAGATAATAAGATAGTAAGAGGTTGTAAATATGATACTAACAATAACAAATAAGATTAAACTAGATAAACTACATTTACCTAACGATATAATGGGTTCATACCCTTTATTTGATAGGCAAGGAAATGTAATAGCTATTGTATTTGATAATAATGGAGCTTGGAATATTAAACCTAATGATAATAATAAATTATCTGTTAATGGTACTCTTGTATCTTCTACTCCTTTAAACAACTTCTCAATGTGTGTTATTACAACAGCCTCAAACGAAAATTATTATATTTATTCTTATCCAACTACAATACCTCAAAAAACAGAGGTTACTGTAAAAAAATATGATATTACAATTGGATCTGGAAGTGGATCAAATATTTTTTATTCAACAAATATGTTAGCATCTCATCATGCAACATTACATTTAAAAGACAATACTTGGTATATTGAAGCACATGGTGCATCAGTATATGTTAATCAATACGAAGTTAAAAAGAAGAGATTATATCATGGTGATATAGTATTCATGTGTGGTTTAAAAATTGTTCCTATTGGTAAAAAATTAGTAATATATAATTTAATTCAAGCTAATGCATTAAAACTAGATGGAACATTTGAACAAGTTAAAACAAACTTCTCAGTAAATCCTGAATCTCTAGAATTATCTACAGAAAGAACTTTATACCAAGAAAATGAATATTTTTCTAGAGCTCCAAGATTTAAATCAGATATTGAGCCAAAAACATTTACTATTGCTCCACCACCTGAATTTAAAGAGAGACAAACACAACCAGAAATACTTACTATTGGTCCACAAATGACAATGATGTTAACTTCATCATTAACAATGTTTACTTCATTATCATCTGTTGCTAGTGGTCAAGCTAAATTGAGTCAAGTACTTCCAACATTTATTGTAAGTGTCTTAACAATAGTTTCATCATTTATGTGGCCTACTCTTACAAGAAAATGGAGTAAAAGACAAGCTAGAAAAGAAAAAATAAAATCTGAAAAAGATTATGATAAATATCTTGATGAAATGGAAAAGAGAATTGCAGCTGAAATTGGAAAAGAAAAACAAGTTGCACTTGAAAATAATATTACATTAGAAGAATGTCAAGAAATTATTTATAAGAGAAAAAGAACTTTATGGGAAAGACAAATTAGTGAAAAAGATTTCTTAACAGTTAATATTGGTGTTGGTTCTATTGAACCAAGAACTAAGATTGAATATGATAAATCTAAAGGTATATCTTCAAATTTAATATTACAAGATAAATTAGATGATTTAATAAAAAGATTTGAAAAGATTGATAATGTTCCTGTTCCATTCTCATTAATTGAAAATAATATGACTGCTGTTATAGGAACTAATATATTAACTCAAAGTTTTATAAATAGTATATTATTACAATGTTTTACTTATCAAAGTTATACGGATTTTAAAGTAGTAGTATTTACTAATGCTTTAAAAGAAAATAATTGGGATTATCTAAGAAGTTCAGTTCATTGTTGGGATAATCAAAAAACAATTAGATTTATTGGTACTAATCTAGATGATATTAAAACTATAGGTAATTATGTTTTATCTGATTTACAATCTAGAATTCCTGAAGAACAAAATGGAGCTCAAACGGATCCTGAAAAATTAAAAAATATATATAAGAGTTATGTACCATATTATTTAATCATTATTGATGATTTAGAAATGGTTAGAAACTTAGATGTAGTTAAAACATTATTAGGTTATAGTTATAATTTAGGATATTCAATAATAATTAAGAATGATAGAATTTCTAACTTACCTAATAAGATTAATACATTCTTAAATATTGATGAAAATATATCTGGTTTATTTAGAAATTTAATTGTTTCTTCAAACCAAAAAGAATTTAAAGCATTATTTAATAAAACAATTGATATGGAAGGTTGTGTACAAGCTTTAGCTAACATTCCTATCCATGTTGAAAAAGCTAAATATGAATTACCAAAGAGTATTAGTTTCTTAAGTATGTTTAATGTTGGTAGAATTGAAGCATTAAACTCACTTGATAGATGGAAAAATAATAACCCAGTTAATTCACTTGCTGTTCCTGTTGGTATAGATCAAAATGGTGACCTATTCATGATGGATGCACATGAAAAAGCATATGGACCTCATGGTTTAGTTGCTGGTACTACTGGTTCTGGTAAATCAGAATGGATTATTACTTATATTCTTTCGTTAGCAGTTAACTTCAATCCATATGAAGTTCAATTCGTATTAATCGACTATAAAGGTGGTGGACTTGCTGGTTCTTTTGAAAATAAAGAATTAGGAATTAAATTACCACACGTAGTTGCTACTATAACAAACCTTGATAAATCAGAAATAAGACGTTCAATTGCTTCTATTGAAGCTGAATTAAAACGTAGACAAAGATTATTTAATGAAGCAAGAGAAAAATTAAAAGATTCATCAATGAATATTTATAAGTATCAAGATTACTATAGAAAAGGTTTATTAGATGAACCAATGTCTCATTTATATATAATCTCAGATGAGTTTGCGGAATTAAAATCACAAGAACCTGAATTCATGGATCAATTAATATCTACTGCTCGTATTGGTCGTTCTTTAGGTGTACACTTAATTCTTGCTACACAAAAACCAAGTGGTGTTGTAGATGATCAAATTTGGTCAAATGCTAGATTCCATGTTGCATTAAGAGTTCAAGATAAACAAGATTCAAATGATATGATTAAAACTCCAGATGCTGCATACTTAAAAACAACTGGTTCTTTCTACTTACAAGTTGGTAATGATGAATTCTATGGTCTAGGTCAATCTGCATATGCTGGATATAAATATATTCCATCAGATGTTATTAAGAAAGAAATAGATACAGATATTCACTTCATTAATCAAATTGGAGCTGAAATTCATGTTACTACTTCAGTAACACAAGAACAATTAGCTAAATCTCAAGGTGAAGATCAAGGTGAACAATTACTAAACATTGTTAAATACTGTGATGGCCTTGCTAAACAAAAACAAATGAATATAAAGAAATTATGGTTAGATAGAATTCCAGATATTATATTCATTGATGCATTAAAGAAAAAATATAATTATGTTAAAGAGAATTTTAATATAAATCCAGTTATTGGAGAATATGATGATCCATATACTCAATCACAACATATAATGACATTACCAATAAGTGAATATGGTAACGTTGGATTATATGGTAAAACTGGATCAGGTAAAGAATTATTTATTCAATCACTTGTGTATTCATTAACTACTACATATACAATTCAAGAACTTGAAATATATATATTGGATTTTGGTGCTGAAATCTTAAGAAGCTTAGAAGCAAATCCTATTGTTGGTAATGTAGTTACTATTAATGAAGTTGATAAAATTGATGGTGTATTAAAATATGTTCTTAATAGAATTGCTGAAAGAAAAATGTTATTTGCTGATTATGGTGGTAATTATGATCAATTTATCAAAACATCTGGTAAAGCTGTTCCACATATATTAATAATCTTAAATAACTTTACTACATTCTATGAAAGATATCCTGATATGACAGATGTTCTTAATGAAATATTAAGAGATTGTACAAAATATGGTATATCATTCTTAATTGCAAATTCAACTAAGATGTATACAAAGACACATGAAGCATTAAGTTATAAGATGACATTCAATTGTGAAAATGATGAAGATTATAGAGACTTCATTGATGCACCTAACAACTTCTTACCTGCTGATGGTAAATGTAGAGGTTTATGTGAAATTAATAAAGTATTCTATGAATTCCAAGGTGCTATACCAACTGTAGAAGAAAAGATGAATGAGTTAATTAAGCAAGTTAATTTAACATTAACAAATGCTTATAAGACTGCTGTTCCATCTGTTCCTTATTTACCACACATTATTACATTTGATACTATTAAAGATCAAGTTACAGACTTAAAGAAAGTACCTCTTGGTATTTCTAAAGTTAGAATTAAAACTGAATTTGTTAATTTAATGAAACACTTAGTATTCTACTTCATATCAAAGAATACTGAATTAATTGAAGAAACTGCAATTAATGTATGTAGAATATTAAATACAGTTAATGATGATGGTCAAATAGTTATTATGGATGCTACTCAAAAGCTTGATGAATATATAACAAATGAAAAAGTAGCATATGTTAATGACGGATTTGATGAAATAATTAATAACTTATATGTATATACTAAAAAAGCTGTTGAAAATTTTGATCCTAAAGCTGATCCTTATGAAAAGAAACATAAATATATTGTTATTAGAGGAATTCAAAAATTTGTTGGTAAGTTAAGTCGTGAATCATTACAATATTTAGCTTATATTACAAATAATGCTCCTCAATTAAAAACAATGTCATTTATATTTATTGATACTTATTCAGACTTTAGAGAATATGGCTCAGAAGACTTTATGATACCATTTAAAGACTTTATGGCAGGTTTATGGGTTGGAAATGGTGTATCTGAACAAAGTATGTTAGATGTCACTAAATACGATATTAGACCTGGTAATGGAGGCGTTGCAGATAATATTGGATTCATTGTTGAAAATAGTAGATCTAAGATGGTTAAAGTAATTGAAGAACCAAAGGATGAGGAGGAATAATATGGATTTAAATTATTCTATACTTGTTACAGTTGTATATCCTGATATAGAGGAAGAATTTGATGTATATATACCAACTACTAAATCAGTTGCTTATGTCGTACAATTGCTTCAAAAAGCTATTACAGAGACAATTGATAATACATATCAAATTAATCCTAACGCTAATCTAGTAAATGCTAGAACTGGTGAAGAATACGACTTAAATAATTTAATAATTGATACTACTATTAGAAATGGTTCTAAGTTAGTATTAGAATAAAATAAAACTCAAGTGTAATACTTGAGTTTTTTATTTAATAAAAAAAACTAACATAAGTTAGTTTTTTTAATCTTCAAATGTTATATTGATTTTATTTAATTTAGATACCAATCTTTCAGATGTTCTTTTACTTGCCTCTATCTTCCCTATTAGAGAGTTTAAAGTAACTTTATTATTTCTATAAAATCTGTTTTGGTATTTATTTAAATCATTTATATATCTAGTAGTTTGTTGGGCTAAACTTCTAGCTTCTTTTTGGATTTGTCTTAATTTAGGATAGTTTTCATCTTCCATATCTAGTCTTTGAAAACCAATATTATTTAGAAGAGTTTTTAATGTATATAGATGAGCTATAAAATCATCTACTGTTTCGTATAGCATTCTATTATCTTCTTTAAGTTCATTTAAAAGATATTTTGCGCTTGTATAATTAACGAAACTTTTAGTTGATCTTCTATCTCTAACAGTAATTTCATCGGCTCTAAATGTATCTAAACCCATAAATTACCTGATTTTTGTTCTTTTTCCCATTGAGAGATATATTGATCACAATAATCTACCCAGTCAAATGCTGATCTAATAGAACCAACAAGTCCTTTACCTTTTTCAGATTCTGAACCGTAGTCTTGTTTAATAGCTTTATAAGCTGATGTACAATCTGCATCAGTTGGTCCATAGAACCAACTTTGTAAATCCATTATATTGTAAGCAAAATCATTACATGCTTTTTTCATGTTAGTAAAATCTGGTTTTAGATTATTTTTAATATGATTTTTAACAGCTTCAACATCTAATTCAGTTGAATTACTTGTTCCACCACTTGTAGTTGTAGATGGTCTTGTTGTTGCGCTTGATCCACCTGTATTTGTTCCAGTTGGTGTAGGTCTATTTCCACCTGAAACTGGTCTAGTATTATTAGATCCAGTACGTGGAGATGTACTATTACCACCTGTTGTTGGTGTTGTTGTTGGTGTAGGTGTTGGTGTAGGTGTTGTTTCTGTATCATCACCTACTTTGGATAAATCTACATCAACTTCTTCTGAAGGATTTTCTGGTACATAATTGATATCTGGTATACCAAAATCATTTTTTGTATCAGGAGCTGGAGTTGCTGTAGTTGTTTGTGTAGATGTAGTTCCTGTTGAAGGAGTTGTTGTTGGTGCTACATCAGGAGTTGTTCCAGTTGTAGCTTGAACATCTACTTGTGCTACAGGCGCTTCAGTTGTTGTATTTGATGGTGTTTGAGCATCTGCTGTTGCTGCATTAACTTCAACATTACCTTGTAAAGTATCTTCTAAAGATGGTAAATTGACAGCTGGTTCAACAGGTTTTGCAGTTAATTGTCCATCAGTTACATCAACGTAATCTTGAATGCCTAAATCAGCAACAATATCGTTTGCTGAGGCATCTCCATTCATTGCTTTATATCCTTCCATTAAAGTAGCTAATTGCTCTTCTGTAAATCCTAAATCCATTTAAGTCATCCTTTCAAAAAAAACACTTTATTAATAAAGTGTTCTTTATCTTGTTACCCAAATATTTCCTGACTCTTGTTCTTTTTCCCATTGAGAAACATATTGGTCACAATAATCTACCCAGTCAAATGCTGATCTTAAAGAACCAACAATTCCTTTACCTTTTTCAGATTCTGAACCATAATCTTCTTTGATTTTCTTGTATGCTGATGTACAATCTGCTTCAGCTGGTCCATAGAACCAATTTTGTAAATCCATTATATTGCTAGCAAAATCATTACATGCTTTCTTTAATGAACTAAAATCTGATTTTAGTGTTGTAGAAATGTGATTTTTTATTGCTTTTAAATCTAATTCTGTTGAATTCATATTATTAATTCCTTTCTAAATTATTTAATATATTGTCTTATATAATTAGCTGAGTTAGCAGCTCTTTGACCAAACCAACTATCTGTTTTAGCAGCGTTATCTAATCTTGTAACTAACATATCTGTTAATTTTCCAAAATTTGTTTTAACATTTCCTACAGAAGTAGTTAATGCATCAGTAAATTCTGCATTTTTATGGTCGAAGTCAGAGTTTTTCATATAATTCTTAAGTGTAGTAATATCACCTACGAATTTGTTTACTTCATTACTAATTTTTGTTAGTGCATTATTACATTCAACAATATTTTTTCTTGACCAGTCATATTCAACATACCAAGTTGTATAATTTAATACTGTGATTGTATTGCAATTTGCTCCCCAATTACCGATTCTTTCTCCCATGTTTATCATTTTCCTTTCTATATTCGATAATCTACGTTATCTATTTTAATTATACTATATAATTTTTCGCTATCAATAATTAATTTACATTATTGATAGTGGTTTACACATTTTTTAAGCATCTATACCTTGTGTATATAGAGCTAGTTTTGTTTGTATTTGAGCATCTACTGTTTGACAAAAATCATATGAGGATTTCATACCTTTTAAATAAGATAACTCAGCGGATTCAAATGATCCTAATAATGTATTAATCTTCTTATAATTTTCAGTTATTTTAGCATCTGCTGGTCCATAGTAGTACTTAGCTAATTCTGTTAATGCTGTTAATAACTCATCAGTATCTTTAACTAATTTGTCATAATCTGCTTGTATAGCATTAAATGTAGCTGCTACTTTAGATTCTTCTTGAATTGATTCCATTATTCTTCACTCCTTTTTTATAACACATCTGAGAAATAGTTCTTTTGATCATCCATGTTAAATCCTAACGATATTTATTTCCACCAGGTGTTAATTGAACACCATTAGGTGAAGATGCTGATCTAAAGCTTTGATAATTATGTGTTGGTGGTGTAGCACCGGTTAATATATTATTTAAAAGATCATCAACTTGTTGTGCAGTAGCTGCATCACCTTGATAATAATTACCTCCTGTATATTGCTTATAATATCCACCTAAGTATGATGAGAATTGACCCTTAGCAGTTACAACTGAATATGGATCAGTTCCACCCCAGTTTCCTGCTAACATTCTATTTCTAATACATGATGCAACATTTGCTATTTCATCTGGATTATTTCCAGCTTCATGTCTAATTGTTGCTTTTACTATGTCTAATTGTTCAGGTGTAATTCCTAATGCAGCTGCAGTAGCTGCATCTCCAGCGCTTGGTGTTGGTGCTGGTTGTTCTGCTGGTGCTTCAGGTGTTTGTGGTGGGGTTGTTGGTGTTGTACCAGTTCCATTACCACCTGTTCCACCTTCTCCATTTAAATCAGCTGTAGTCTTTGTTTCATTTTCAATTAATTGTTGATCAAGTTTTTCAGCAGAATCCATTCTTCCTAATGCTTCTGTTAATATTTCTTGAATTGTTTGTGACATTTGGGATGCCATACTATTCATTCCTCCATTAACTGCATTTACGAATGAGTTAATATCTACTGAATCATCTAATACATAAGCTCCAAGCATTGTCTTAACATCTTCTGATGTTGTATTTAAATCAGTTGCAAATGTTTTTAATTTTTCAATTACTGTTGTTGTTGCACTTCTTCCATTGTTATAATCAACTTTATAATTACCATCATCTGCAACTTTATAATCAAACTTACTACTTGTTGTCTTTAGTCCTTTAAGATATTTAGGTTCTTTTAATCCATCCATATATAGACCTCCTATAATAATTATATATTATTATTATTTTTTTTTAACAATTATTTTGCTACTTTACATATTTGTAAACATAAAAAAAGTTCAAATTAATTTGAACTCTTCTTTGGCATATCATCATCTTCGTCTTCATCAGCCAAATTGCCTTCTACACTAGAACCAACAATTTCACCTTCAACGCTCGATCCAACTGTGTCACCTTCTACGTTTGAACTATGTAATTTGTTTTCATCATTTTTTTCTTGAACTATTTCGCCTTCTACAGTTGATCCAACTATATCTCCAGCAACAGTAGAACCAACAATTTCGCCTTCAACATCTGATGCTACTTTTTCTCCAGCTACGTCAGATGCATTTTTTTCGCCTTCTACGTTTGAACCAATAGTTTCACCTTCAACATTTGAACCTGTTAATTCGCCTTCAACACTTGAACCTGTTAATTCACCTTCAACATTTGAACCATGTTGTTCTTCTATTTCTTCATCTATTTTCTTGATATCTACTTTTTTTATATCATCATTGTTAATAGTATATGTGTTGTCTTCTTCATCTGAAATATCATCTTGAACATTTGACGATGGAGCCATATCTGGAATATTAGATCCAATGAATCTATCTCCTACAGTACTTCCAGCAAATTGTCCAAAAGATTCTAATATTTCTTCTTTAACGTTTTCATCAGCTACATCTTTAAGTAAATCACTTAAATCAACTAATTCACTCTTGCCAACTTCAAATACTCTTTCATCACTTGCAGCGTCATCTACAATTCTGATATAATTGCTTAATTCTTTTTCAGCATTTTCTTGAATTGCTTTAAATTTATCTGAATAATATTTATATAAAGCTTTATAAATAATTATAGTCTTTTTTGCTTGAACTTTCTTATCTCCGTCTTTTGCATTTTCGATGATATCTTCAAATTCTTTTATTTCTTTTTCAATCATTGATAAAATTGAATCTAATTGAGAATCTATTTTTATTTTTATTTCTTTCATTAGCCAACACCTTCTCTATTATTGATTATAGCAAATATAGTTTTTAATGTAAATATATTTTATATGTTTATTTTTTTCATTATTTTATATATAATGTATATATAATAAAGGGATAATAATAAAGGTGATATTATGAGAATTAGTGTACAAGAGGTTTATAATGATTGTGATAATATATTTAATTATCTCGTAAATTTATCAATGTAAATGAGGGCTACTACTTTAAATTTGTTAAATAT
>CAMOID010000023.1 GCA_946615975.1 uncultured Caryophanales bacterium | reverse complement strand
ATTTACTAATACATTAATGGATAGTAATATGACTACTAATTTTATTGATGTAGGTGGTAAAGTTAAATTATCTAATATATTAACTGATTTAAATAGTAGTAATAGTTCTTATAATTTAAATAATTTATATGTAGGTATAAATGAAGATGTTATAGATATGAACTATTTAATTAATTTAAATAAACCAAATACTAATTCTGAATTAGTTATTGAAGGTTTATTAAATGATAAATCTAAAAAATCATTTAAAGGAACTTTAGATTTTAAAGAAGGTTCATCTGATTCAGTAGGACATGAAAATGAAAATTGTGTTCTATTATCTGATGATGCTAAATCAAAAAGTTTACCTATGATGTTATGTCATGAAGAAAGTGTTGATGGAGCACATGGTGTATCAACAGGTAAGATAGATGAAGATAGATTATTCTATTTAATGTCTAGAGGCTTATCAAAAGAAGAAAGTATTAGATTAATATTAAATGCTAATATTAATAAAATATTATCTAATTTAGATGATGAAGAATTACAAGATAAGTTAGCTAATTATATAAATGAATTAATATAGTAAAGGAGATGAATATTTCATCTTCTTTTCTTTTTTTAATGATATAATATTAATATGAAAGAAGATGATATGAATGTCTAAAATAAAAGACGTATTTGCAAGAGAAATATTAGATTCTAGAGGTAATCCAACTGTTGAAGTTGATGTTACATTAGAATCAGGAATAATGGGAAGAGCTGCTGTTCCATCTGGTGCATCAACTGGAGAAAGAGAAGCACTTGAATTAAGAGATGGAGATCCTACTAGATATTTAGGTAAGGGTGTAACTAAAGCAGTTGATAATGTTAATAACTACTTAAAAGGTGTAGTAGTTGGAATGGAATCTACTGAACAAAGAGCTATTGATGAAGCTATGATTCAAGCAGATGGTACTGATGATAAATCAAGATTTGGTGCTAATGCTATTTTAGGTGTATCTTTAGCTGTAGCTAAAGCATCTGCTTTAGAAGCTGGATTACCACTTTATAAATATTTAAATGCTGAAGGTAACACATTACCTGTAGCAATGATGAATGTATTAAATGGTGGAGCACATGCTGATTCATCAGTTGATTTCCAAGAATACATGATTATGCCAGTTTCAGCTAAGTCTATTAAAGAAGCTATTCGTATGGGTGCTGAAACATTCCATAATTTAAAGAAATTATTAAAAGCTGATGGACATGTTACATCAGTAGGAGATGAAGGTGGATTTGCACCTAACTTAAAAGATAATGAAGAACCATTAAAATATATTGTAAGAGCTATTGAAGCTGCTGGATATAAACCAGGAGAAGATATTAAAATAGCAATGGATGTTGCTGCTTCTGAATTCTATAATCCAGAAACTGGATTATATGAATTAACTAAATCAAATGGTGGTACTAAAACTACTGATGAAATGATTGATTGGTTAGAAGAATTAGTTAATAAATATCCAATTATTTCTATTGAAGATGGTTTAGGAGAAAGAGATTGGGATGGATGGAAGAAGTTAACTGATAGACTTGCTAATAGAATTCAAATTGTTGGTGATGATTTATTTGTTACTAATCCAAAAATCTTTGCTGAAGGTATTGAAAAAGGAATTGCTAATTCAATTTTAATTAAATTAAATCAAATTGGTACTTTATCTGAAACTATTGATGCAATTAATATGGCTAAACAAAATAACTATACTGCAATTGTTTCACATAGATCAGGTGAAACTGAAGATACAACACTTGCACATGTTGCTGTTGCATTTAATACTGGACAAATTAAAACAGGTTCTATGTCTAGAACAGATAGAATTTGTAAATATAATGAATTAATGCGTATTGAAGAAGAATTAGGTGGTAATGCTAAATTCTTAGGTAAAGATACATTTACTAGTATAAGATAGGTGATTATATGGAATTAAACAAAAATGCATTATATTCAAAAGTATTTCTATGGTTAGGTATTGGTTTACTAATATCTTTCTTTACAGGATACTATGTTAGTTTCCATTTAGATAATGCTATCTTTGCAGGATTTGCAATGATTTCAATTATTTTTGAATTAATAATAGCATTTGTAATGGGTATATGTTTACATAAACTAAGTAGTACAGCATGTACAGTTTTATATTTGATTTACTGTTTATTATCTGGATTTAATTTTTCAGTTATATTTATTACTTATAAAGTTCAAAGTATAATGTTTGTATTTTTAATTACTTCAGTAATTTTCTTATTATTTGCATTTATTGGAAAAGTATCTAAAGTTGATTTTAGAAAGATGGGTATATATTTATTATTTATGTTACTAGGAATAGTAATTGTATCTATTATAAATATATTCTTACAATCTTCTTCATTAGCATTTGGATTAAGTGTTTTTGGTGTCATGTTATTTATGGGATTTATCTTATATGATATGAAGATGCTTGATACTTTAGAAGAAGTATTTGGAACAGATAAAGCTGCTGTATACGGAGCTTTCCAATTATACATTGACTTTATTAATCTATTCTTAGATATTTTAAGATTACTTGGTAAATCAAAAGACTAAAAGAAGATTAATTCTTCTTTTTTTATGCTATAATGAATAAGGAGGATATGATATGAGTTATATAGAAAATGTATTAAATAGATTAAGTACTACTTCTAGAAAAAGAATAGTATTACCTGAAGCAGAAGATGAAAGAGTAGTAGAAGCAGCCAAGAAAGCTTCATCATTTGCTGATATTATTTTAATTGGAACAGAAGAAGTAGAAGGAGTTACAACTATTAATCCATCTACTTATGAACATACAGAAGAATTTATAAATGAATTTTATGAAATGAGAAAAGAAAAAGGATTAACATTAGAAGAAGCAAGAAAAACTATGTTAGAAAATAGTAGATCATTTGCGGCTATGTTAGTTTTTAAAGGATATGCTGATGGAGTTGTAACTGGAGCATGTCATACATCTGCAGATACTTTTAGAACAGCATTTCAAATTATTAAACCTAAAAGTAAAGAATCTAAAGCATCAGCTTTCTTTATTATGGAAACAAAGAATACTGAATTAGGAAATAATGGTGTTATTCTTTATGCAGATTGTGGTTTAAATCAAATGCCTGATGCTAGTTTGTTAGCTAATATTGCTGTTACATCTGCAGATACATATGAAAGTTTAATTGGTGGAGAACCAGCTGTTGCAATGCTAAGTCATTCAACATATGGATCAAGTAAATGTGATGATTCAGCTAAAGTAGTAGAAGCTACTAGATTAGCTAAAGAATTAGCACCTAATAGAAATATTGATGGAGAAATGCAATTTGATGCTGCAATTGTTCCTGAAGTAGCTAATTCTAAAGCACCAGGTTCTACTGTTGCAGGACATGCAAATACATTTGTTTTTCCTGATTTAGATGCTGGAAATATAGCATATAAGATTACTCAAAGAATAGGTGGAGCAAATGCATATGGACCTCTTGTACAAGGATTATCTAAACCTGTAAATGATCTTTCAAGAGGATGCTCTGTTGATGATATTGTTGGTGTAATTGCTATTACTGCATTACAAGCAAATATGGATTAAAATAAGTTATATTAATAACTTATTTTTTTATGGAATTCTATTGAATAGAAAGTTTATTTTTGATAAAATTTAAATATAATCGGGAAGGAGTTTTTATATGGATGATATTGAGTTATTAAATTCTAATAGTAAAGCATGTTTATCTATACTTGAAGTAGCTTTAGGTATCATCGATTATAAAGACAAACCTAAACAACAAGATAGATTAAAGAAATTCTATATTAAATTAAAACTTGCTAATACTCACAAAAAGAAAGCTGATTTAGCTTATATTATGTTAGCTATGTTAAGTGATATGGAATCTAAGCAAGTATTAAATATTGTTGAAAAAAGTAAATTAGTTAATGCAGTAAATATTTCTAAAGAAAAAAAATTTAGAGATACATATATAAGTTTTATTAAAAGAGATGGCGCTGATAAAGTTAAAGTTGCTGAGAAATGTTTAAAAGATTTCTTAACACTTGAAGAAAAAATTAGTAAAGCTAATGTTCAAAATAGAAATAAAAAAGTAGAAGTTAAAAAGGAAGAACCAAAACAAGTTAAGGTTAAAGTTAAAGTAGAAGTTAAAAAAGCTGAACCTAAAAAGGTAGAACCAAAAGTAGTTGAACCTGTTATTGAAGAAGTTAAAGATGTAGAAGTTCCAGGATTAGACTATGATGTTAAAGAAAAAACTGATACTTTAGTTTTACCAACTGAAGAAGAAATGGAAAAACTATTAGATACTAAAGTTATTCCAATTATTAACACTGATGATATTAAACCTGTTATTCCTGCCTTAGAACCAAAGAGAGAAGACAGTTTAAGATCAGTAAATGATATCATGGAAGATATTTTATCTAAAACATATTCTTCAGAAGAAAAGAAAGTAGTTAGAACTAAAAAAGAAGTTATAGATGGTATTGAAGATTATATTAATAGTAAGTATAGAATTATTAATAATGATCATGCTATACCATATGAAGATAGACAAGAATTAAGAGATTTATTCCCTGAATTAAGAAGTTATAAATCTGCTTATTATAATTTAGATACTATTGAAAATATAATTGAAACTTCATGTATTATGAAAAGTGTTGAAGAAAATAAATATATTGATATAGAAACACTTATGAACTTAGCTATAAATGTTCATAGTTTAGTTTATAGAAGATTATTAACATATGATTTAGAAAATAATGATGATGAATATAAAGATGCTAGAAAATTAATATCTAATATTAATTTAGCAAATCCAATAAAACTATATGAAAGTGCATATAATATATTCTTTAATTATTATAGAAACTTATCTAAAGAAGAACAAAGAGAAATATGTGTATCAATTGAAAGAAAGATGCCGTATGAATATAAAAGCTTATTTGATATAAAAGATGCTATTCCATATGAAATAGATACAGTTGTTAACAATGTTAAAATTAAGAGTAAGATTAATGAAACAGTTAAACATGAAATATTAACAAATAATGCTATTAGATTTGATGAATTAGATAACAAAGAAATACCTATGTTACTTGCATATGCTACTGTTTATATGTCTGATGATGATATATTAGAAATATATCGTTCATTAGAAGAAAAGAATGAAAGAGATTATCATGAACTTAAGTTAAGAAGCGAATATCTAACTAAAGAGCAATATGATAGAATTGTTAGAACAAGTGGTAAATTACAAGAATGGTTTGCAAGTGCTTTAATAATTAATAAGAGTAGAGAAGATAGTAAATTAAGACAAGAAATAAAAAATCCTGATTTACTAGAAGAAAATTTAATATATGTTACTCGTACTGTATTAAAAGAAGAACCATTATTCTTAAGAAGTAAAGTTGGTTCTAGAGTTAAAAAGTTAGAAGAAAGAAATGAAGTAAAAGATTTCTATAATTCTAGTAGATTAAAGAGAGTACAAGTAAGAGTATTTAATAATTGGAATAAATTACCTAAATTAATAATATTAAATGGATATGATACAAATATTCAAAAGAATAAGAAGGTAGGTTAATTTATGCAAAGCGAATTTGATAGTTATATTGAGAGTGTTAAAAATAAACCTCTTGAAGAAAAACAAAAATTATTATTTAAACAATTAACTAGTATTGCTTCTTTAACAAATACAATGTGTAGAACAATTGGATTAGATAGTCATTTATTAGTTAATGATGAATTAATGAACTTAATGAAAAATGAATATACAGAAGATGAATATATTACAGCATTAATGGCATTAACATCTTCTATTCAAGAATCATTATGTGATTTCGATGATAAAATATCAGATATAATAGAAGGAACTATTGAATAGTTCCTTTTAATTTGATATTATAACAATCACTTAGGGGGAATACTTATGTTATATATTGATAATGAAAATTTACAAGAAACTCATACTTTAGATGAAATATCAGAAAGTGTTATAGATGGTAAAAATGCTGTTAGTTTAATGTTAAATGGTTCTATACCATTTAGATATGGTGCTGATGCTGACTCTGTTATAAAGAATTTAGGATATGTTAGATTTTATTTCTTTAAAGATGTTAGTGGTCAATTATTAGTATGTCCTGATTTATTAGAATTAGAAATTGATCAAGAATACGAAGATGAATTCGGTTCTATGACATTTGATAATATAAGAAGAATAGTATCATTTAGAAGTTTTAATAATGCTTTAAAGGAATATGGATATAAATTACAATTTGAAAGAATTGAAGATTTATTACAAGTTGTAAATGATAATGTTGCTCAAGTAAATATTGTTAAAAATGAAAATGTAAAAAAATTAGCTAAGATGTAGTAAAACTGCATCTTTTTTTAATTATATAATTTGTGTAAAGTATTATGTTTTTTTTGACATTCTTATTTTACGATTTTAGACATAATGATATAATTTATTTAATGATAGAGGGAAGTCTATTGTAAAAAAAGAAAGAGAGAGATTATTATGAAACAAGAAAAATTTAATTCGTTAATGGTAGCTATTGTTGCTATATCTGCTGTATTCGGATTTGTGTCAATTGCTTGGGCATCATTCTCACAACAATTAACAATCAGTTCTGGAGCAACAATCGAAGCATCTAAATGGGATGTACATTTTGGTACTGTTAATCCTGTTACTACAACTGGTACTGCTTTAACAGGAAATGGAACAGGACAAGGAACTGCACCTACACCTAATGCAAATTCAACTACATTAAGTGGATTCGCTGCAACTTTAAAAACTCCTGGTGATTCTGTATCATTTACAGTTCCTGTTGAAAACTGGGGTACTTATAAAGCTAAAATCACAAGTGTTACATTACCTGCAATTACTGGCTATGTAAGTGCTGCTGATAATGATACACAAAAAACAAAAGATATTCAAAATATTACTGGAAAAGTTTCAGTAACATTAACATATGCAGATGGAACTCCTATTGCAGTTAATGATGAATTACCTGCTGCTACTGTTTCAGGCGGAACAACAACTCCTGGTACTGCTACATTAAAGATGACAGTTACATTAGATGCTGGATTAGATGCTAGTGCATTACCAACTGCTCCAATTACAGTAAATATTGGGGATTCATCAATTAATTACGGACAAGCTGTTTAGTTTATAAAAAAGCAACATTGAGGTATAACTATGCAGTTATACCTTTTTTATTAAAAGGGTGATTATATGAGAAGTAGTGAAAAAACAATATTCATTATTCAAATAGTATCATTAATTATTCTTTTATTTAATACAATTTTTCATGAATTTTTAAGTGAATTAGGGGTTATTATTTTCTTAGTAGTTCTTCTAACATCACTTTCAATTGCATGTGGTATACCACGTGATAATAGTATTACTAATAAGATATCTATAAGATTATGTATCTTTTATTCGATAGCTTTTTTAGTATTAAAATATTCTTTAGGATTAATTACTGGTTTTTATAATAACCCATATGACATAAGCGTATTAGGTATTTTAAAAAATGTTCTACCAATGATATTGATTATATTATTAGAAGAATATAGTAGATTTACTATATGTGATAGAAGTGGTGGTAATAAATTAATATTATTTACTACTATGATATTATTTACATTAGTGGATTTTGCCTTAAGGAATTCTTTTGTTGGATTAAGTGCTTTAGAACCAATTATAAAGTTATTTACTACAACATTTATGCAATGTTTATTTATGAATTTAGGTTTAACTGTTATTTCATATAAACATGGACTTAAAACGGCTTTAATATTTAGTTTTATATATAATTTATATGGTTATATAATTCCAATTATTCCTGGTTTCTCAAAGTATGTAGAAACCATAGTTGATATGTTAATCCCTATAATTATTGTTGTATTATTACATATTGGTATTCCTGAAATTTTTAATAAGAAAAAAAAGAATAAAGAGGATATTAGAAAAAAACATATAGTAACAAGAATTACTAGTGTTGTATTGTTTATATTAATAATAATTATAGTTAGTTTAAATAGTAATATATTTAGATTTTGGGTATGTGTTATAGGATCTGGTTCTATGGAACCAACCATCAATATTGGTGATGTAATAGTGGTGGATAAAAGCTATGCTAAACGTTATCTAGAACTTGATAAGGGTGATGTAATAGTTTTTAAAATTGCTGATAAAAACTATACACATAGAATAATAAAAGTCATTGATAATAATGGTGAAAAATCATTTATTACACAAGGTGACAGAAAAGGACAAGCAGTTGATGACTGGATTGTCACAAAGAATGAAGTAGTGGGTAAAACGTTATTTAGAGTTAGATATATAGGTTTGCCTTCTATTTGGTTAAGAGATTTAATGAAGGAGAAATAGACTGATATGACAAGAGAAATGAAATATCATAGCGTTAATAATTCATATACAGTTAGTAAAAAAGGTAAACCTGCTTATTCATCAACAGGTTTCTTAGTATGTGTTATTTTACCTGTGATATGTAGTCTCTTGATCACATTATCACTATTTATTAGATCTACATCATTTAATACAATTGTAGATTCTATTTCTTATAATGAAATATCTGATGTAACATATGATGTTACAATTGCAGAGGATGAAAACTATGGTAATATAAAAACACTTCCTTCTGGAATGAAATATGTTTCTAGTTTAATAGAAAGTATTAATCCAACTTTTAAATATGAATTTCATTCTACTGATATGTTAGATATTAATTATGATTATACTATTGCTTCAAAATATGTAGTAATAGACTATGGAGATGAAACAACTCCATTAACACAAGATGATATTGTAGAACTTGCTACAGTTAGTAAACATGAAACTAGTGCAAGTGTTCAAATAAATGAGAAAGTAAATATAGATTTCCAAGAATATAAAGATAAAGCTCTTAATTATAAACAAGATTTAAGAGTAGCAGCTTTAGGAAAATTATATGTTTATATGACACTTCATATAACTGCTCAAAAAAATGGAATAGATAAGAGTTATGAAAGAACAATTACTCAAGAAATAGAAATTCCATTAACAGATGCAATAACTGATATTAAGAAGAATTCTAATTCACTTAATAATCAAGATTTCTTAGTTAGTACAAATGCATTTACTGTCACTAATGTTCCAGTATTTGTAATAGTAGTTATATTATTTGAAGTAGATTTATATTTAATTTATAGATTAATAAAAGAGTATAAGAGATACAAAAATAGAGATTTATATACTTCTATAGTAAGTAAGATATTAAAAGATTATGATAGAGTTATTGTAAGAGGTAAATTAGATATTGATGAAACTAAATACAATAATATTATTTATCCAGAAACATTTGAACAATTAGTAGATGCTTCAGTTAATGAAGGATCACCAATTTTATATTATAATGTTCAACCGGGACAAAAATGTTTCTTCGTAATAATTGAAGGAGATACATTATATAAATTTAGAATAACAAGGTGGTATGTAGATCAAAACGGTCATGCATAGGAGTGATTAATTTGGACAAATTAAATAAAAATGTACAAATATTAATCTTAGTTGTAATTTTTGGAGTCGCAATGTTACTTGTGACTTTTTCTTATGCAGCATTTAGTACAGAACTTACTATCACAGGTGGGGCTTTAATCAATGTTGAAAGAAGAGATACTATATCAGAGTATGTTGAATCTCAGTTATCAACTAATTTAGATGTTAAAAGAATTGGTAATGCTGTTAGATATGTAGGTAATGATCCCCATAATTATGTATATTTTAATGGAGAGTTATGGAGAATATTAGGTACTTTTAATGTTCAAACCGAAAATGGTTCTAAAACATTAACTAAATTAATTAGACCAGAACCTGTAGAAATAATGTCGTGGAATAGTGATTGGTATACTAATAATAAAAATGGTAAAAATGATTTTACTAGTTCAGTAATATACAATTATTTATATAATAATTTCTATTATAAATCTTATGATCAATGGAATACTTTTACTTGTTATAATGGTGCTTCTATGTCTTCATTTACTTGTTCATATAAAGGATTAAATCTTAATTCTGCTAGTATGGTTGAAAAAGTATATTATAATTTAGGTAGTACTAATCCTTATACTTTAAATGATCAAGGAGTAATGACACCAGCATTCTTATTGCAATCAGAAAATGGTTCAGCAACTCCAAATGCATGTACACCACATTGGGATGATGGATCTAGATGTACTGAAAATGATTCAAGACCATCTTCTGTATTAACTTATATTGGATTACCATATCCAAGTGATATTGGATATTCTATTGGTGATGAAGCTTGTATTAGTAATACAATGGGTAATAGTTGTTATGCTAATTCATGGACTTCAGCTGCAGGACCAGAGTGGTCTATAAGTCCATCATTCTCAAGAGATTATGGTGATACAGTAATAGCTTTGTATCAAGGTCAATTATGGTCTGAACCTGCGTCTAATTCATTTGGTATTAGACCAGTATTATATTTAAAAGAAGATGTACATTATTCAGGAGGAACAGGTACAGCACAAGATCCAATCTTAATTACTTATGATGGACCAATTGGTATAGAAACAGGATTAGTTAATTATGCTCCTGAGGGAGAACCAGTTAATACTCCAGAAGAAACAACTAGTACATCAACAACTGAAAGTACTACAACAACCACAACCACTGAACCAGTAGAACCTGAATTAATTAATCCGGATGTAAAAGTAAATATTTCAGTTAATGAAATAACTGGATGGACTGGCCATTATAATTTTGGATTTACTATTGAAAATACTACTGATGAAGTGATGGATCATTGGACAATAGAATTTACATTTAATCCTAATGTAACAGTTGATGTATCTCAAAGTTATTTACCAAATAGAGTAACAGGCGTTTTAACTAATACATATATTAAAGTTAACAATGAAAATAAGTATTATGCACCTAATCCATATATTATAAATGTAGGTGAAACATATGAATCAAATAATGATGGTTTATTAATGCTAACCTTCGATCCAAATGTTGTATCTTTAGATAATATTTTTACTAATATTGTAGTAAAAAATGTATCAGAATCATTTGAATAAAAAGAACTATTTATATAGTTCTTTTTATATTGTATAAAGTATTTAAATATGTTAAATTATTAATAGTGATTTATATGAAAAAAAGGGTTTTAATTATAATTTTATTATTAGTAACAATTTTATTTACAGGCTATGTGACTTATTATTATTTTAATTTACCAATTATATTAAAGGGAATTACATATGCTGAAGGAGTAAATGAAGATAAAACTAAAACAGTTACTATAAATGTGGATATTCCAAATATATTGCCTTATTCTTGTACAGTTAATGGAGTAACTTCAAGTAATTGTAAATTTAATTTAAACAACGGTAATTATACTTTAAAAATAAATAATTTAATTAGAGAAGATGAAATAGATTTTAATGTTAATACTAATGAAATAATAGGTGTTAATTTAAATGTAGATTCATTTCATATAGCTGTTGGAGAACAATTTAAAATAGAACCAACAGTTGAATATATCGGTGAACCTAATACTAAATTAATATATTCATCAGGTGATGAAAATATTGCAACAGTTGATGAAAATGGTGTAGTAACAGGTGTTAGTAAAGGTGAAGTAGCAATATCCGCTAATGCATCAAATGGAGTTACTAATACAGTTAAATTTATTGTAACTGATTTATTAACTAAACCTGTATTTAATTTAGATAAACCAAAACTAACATGTGGTGTTTATTCAGAAGAACAAAATGATGAATTAGATGCATTATTAAAAGAAAGAGTAGAATATGCTGGAAGTGGAACAAGAGGAGGCACTATTGCAGCTGCTAGATTCTTAACATTATCTTTCCCATATAAAGTTACTTATTTCTATGAACACGGTAGATTAGATACATATTATGTTGGTCAAAGAAAAGTTGATGGAGAAGGTAGATATCATCATTTAGGATTATATTTACATGAATCTAGATTTAAAGATATTAATGATAATTATGTTAAAGAAAAGAAAGCTACTTGGGGATGTCCTTTAACAAACTATGATGATACAGATGGTTGGGCTGTTGGAGCTAAAAAACCAAATGGATTAGATTGTTCTGGATTTGTTACCTGGGCTCTTATGAATGGTGGTACTGATGTAGGAGATATTGGTGCTGGTATTGTAGAAGATGTTAAAGATATGTCTGATCTAGGACCAAGACATGATTTAACTTATGAATATGCAAATTCAGATAAATATAAAATAGGTGATGTTATCGCTAGAAATGGTCATACAGCATTACTTGTTGGTAAAGATGATGAATATTTATATATTGCTGAATCATTATTATATGGTGTTAGAACTGTTAAATATAGTTATAAACAAAGAGGCTCTAAATTATATACTAATTATGAATATATTGAAGATATGTCTAAAGTATATTCTGGAGAAGGTAGATATACTACAATGTTCCAAACAAACTAGGTTATACCTAGTTTTTTTATGCTATAATATACATGTGATGCAATATGAAATTAATAGCTTATGGTGATTTATATACAAATTATTATTTTAAAAATAATCTATTAGAATATATATCTGGTGGAAAAAGTAATGCTAATATTTTATATAATGTTGCAGATACTTTTAGTACTAAATTTATTGGTGTTGTAGGAAATGATAAACAAGGTGATGTATCACTTCTATCTTTAAATAGCAATAATGTTGATATAAGTGATGTTAGAAGACTTAATGTATCTACTCAAACAATATTTTATTTAGATAAACATAGTACTAGAGTTTGTCCTTACTGTGATCGCTTACGTGGTTATTCCGATGTATATATGACATATAAAGATGTTATATCTAAAATAGAAGAAGATGATATTCTAGTTATAGATTCATTAGAAGAATTAGATTTAGATATTATTAATAATTGTAATAATAAAATAGTATTATATTTAAATGATATTAATTATATTAAAAGATTTAGTTTAGATGAATTAATAGATTTATTAAAAGATAGATGTTTATTACTATGCTTAGGAAATAAAGTAAATGCTTTTATTAAAGATAAATATAAAATTGATATATTTGATTTTAAAACAAGTATAAATGCAAGTGTATTAATATCATTTAAAACAGTTAAAGACTTTGATATCATTTATAATGATTTAGTTGAAGAAAAAGAAATAGATGGAAGAATATATAAAGAAAATATGCGTGGTTCTTTAGATTTATATATATCAGAATTCTTAAAAGTAATAATTGGAAAAGAAATAGATGATAAAACAATTAGTTTAGCTCATTTAAAAGCTGCTGCTATGTATATTTATTCAACAACTATAATAGGTGAAAGAATAGATAGTTTATATAAAATAAGAGATTATAAAGAATGTATCTGTAAGGATATAAGTATAGATTAAAAAAATATATTATTGTATAATATTAATACAGTATAGGAGTCATGAATATGAAAGACATTTTTAAAAATATAAATAAATCTTTGATACTAGAAACTGCTATTTATAGAGCTGGAATTTATTTTAATTGGTTCTTATTTGCAATCGTAACAAGTTTCTTTATTAAAACTGAATTAACTAAAGGTAAACTTATTAATTTATTATTTGTTTTAATATTAGTATATGCTATTAGAACTGGATTTAAATTTTTATATAAAAAGGTAGTAAATGATACATATCATGATATTAAACATAATATAGAATTAAATATTTTTGAAAAAACAAAAATAATAAAATCATCTAATATAGAAAATCTTGATAAAGAAGCATTTGCAGATAAAGCTTTAGAAGTATCTTATAATATTACTAAAATAATATCTGATATTATAGAATATATTATTCCATGTATAATTGGTTTAATTATATTATTTGGTTTTATTAATAAAGTTAGTTTATTATTAGGAATTTTATCTTTTGTATGTTTAGTAGTTTTATTAATATTTAGATATAATAATCCTGCATATCATGAAAAAATAAATAATTCTAATAATAATGATTTATTTAAAGATT
>CAMOID010000022.1 GCA_946615975.1 uncultured Caryophanales bacterium | reverse complement strand
CTGGTTGTACAGGTTGTACTGGAGCTGGTGCTACAGGAGCAACTTCAGGAGCAACAGGAATAGCTGGTGCTACAGGAGCTTGAGCAACTGGTTGAACTGGTTGTACAGGTTGTACTGGTTGAACTGGCTCTACAACTTGTGTAGGCATTGCAGTAGTTCCTCCTGCTGTTACTTCTGGAATATTAGCTTGTGAATTTTCCTTTTTCTTTTTACTAAATAACTTAGTAAATCTAGCCATATCTTTTTCTACTTCACTGTTACGTTTATTAGATGATCTAACAATGAATACTATGAATATTAATAATACACCAACAATAACACCTAAATAGATATATGAAGAATAATCAACATCTTCTTTTTCTTTTACTACTAATATTGAATATGTCTTTGTAGTATTATTATCTTTTGATGTTACTGTAACTGTAATTGTACTTTTATTTTTTAAATCTTCATTTCCTTCAATTTTAAATGATGCACCTTCTACATTAGGAATTGCAGTTATTTCAACTTGATTAACTATTGAATCAACTTTAATTGTATAACTATCAATTATAGATTCAAAGTTAGGAGTTAATGCATAATTCTTAACAGATAATCTTTTTAATGTAGCATCTTTTTCAGGATAATAGATTTCTTCTCCTCTAGCTAATCTTTCAATTTCTAGAGTATAACATGTTTGACTAGTTAAGTCTGGACTTGTTACATATATATCTATTACATTTTTTCCTACTTCTAATTTGTTACTTCCTTCAATTCTAACATCTGCACCTTCTACATTAGTTTCATAAGTTAGATTAATAGAATCAACATCATATGGAACTTCAAAATTATATGTTGGAACAAATTTAGAAAATGTGAAATATTTATCTAATTCTTCATCGCTTAATTTCTTTAATAAAGAATTTCCATTAGATACACTTCTTGGTTTTCCATCAGTAGTTGTTATTTCAGATTTATCTACATACTTTTTAACTTTAACAACATTACCTCTTAATATTTCAGGATTTGATGTTTGATCTTCTGTATTAGTATATTTAACATTTTTTAATATCATTTGAGTTTCAGTTAATTCAGCATCAGTTTTAGTTTTGACCTTACATTTAAAATCAATGTATGTTACTTCACCTTCACCTTTAACTGTACCACTTGTTTTAATTTCATTCATGTTAGATAGTAAACCATCAGCATATTGGTATAATTGACAACTTAAATAGTCATTTTCTTCTACTTGAGCAGTTAATTCTTTATAAGTGACGTTTGCTTCACCAACTAAACTACATTTAAAGTCTTCACCATATTCATATTCGCCTTCTTCACATTTAAGTGAAAGAGCAAATACATTAAGTGGAAAAATAATAATTAAAGTTACGATTAATGAAAATAAATATTTCTTCATTTCTAACACCCTTTTATTATTCTATACTAAGATAATATTACCATATTTTAAATATTATGTCATTAAAAAAGTAAGAGATTTTACTATCTCTTACTTAATTCTTCTTTTAATATTTGATTAACTTTTCCAGGGTTTGCTTGGCCTTTTGTAGCTTGCATTACTTGCCCAACAAAGTAACCAATAATATTAGTTTTACCACCTTTATAATCAGCAATTTGAGCTTCAGATCTATCTAAGATTTCAGTAACAATTTTAATTAATTCAGAATCATCAGATAATTGTTTCATTCCTTCAGCTTCCATAATAGCTTCAGGTTCTTCTTCTCTTTCAAGTGTTAAAGCAAATAATTCTTTACCTTGTTTAGAAGAAATTCTACCATCTTTAATAGCTGAAGTAATTTGTGCTAATCTTTCTGGTGTTAAATAGATTTCATCTATTTCTTTTTCTTCTTTATAACAATAACCTAAAATTTGTGTACAAATCCAGTTAGCAGCTGTTTTAGCATCTACTCCTAATTCAACACATTTTTCAAAGTATGTTGCTATTTTAATATCTTTAATAATTATAGTAGCATCATATGAAGATAAACCTAAATCATTCATGTATTTGGCTTTTCTTTCATATGGTAACTCAGGTGTAGATGCTATAATTTCATCTACCCATTTCTTATCTAATTTAATTTTAGGAATGTTAGGTTCTACAAAATACTTGTAATCAATTGCATCTACTTTTGATCTCATTGATTTAGTAGTTTGAGATTCTTCATCCCATCTTCTTGTTTCTTGAACTACTTCTTCATCATATCTTCCTTCATCTTTAAGATCTGATTGTCTTTCAATTTCATAGTTGATTGCATCTCTTACAGATGAGAATGAGTTAACATTCTTAATTTCTACTTTAGTTCCTAATTTATCAGGATCTTCTGAAATAGAAACGTTAACGTCACATCTTAAATGTCCTTTTTTAGAATCAGCTTCTGATATACCACAGTATTGATAAATAGCTCTCATATATTCTAGGAATGATACTGCATCATCTGCTGAATGAAGACATGGTCCTGTTACAAGTTCAAATAATGGATTACCTGCTCTATTATAATTTATAGTTGAAGTATCATATAAATGTGTTAATTGAGCAGCATCTTCTTCTAAGTGAAGATTATCTATTTCAACTCTAAATGTTGATCCATCTTCTCTTTCAATATCAATATAACCACCATTACCAACACATTCTTCTGGTGGGTTTTGAGTTATTTGATATCCTTTTGGTAAATCTGGATAATAATAATTTTTTCTTTCCCAATACATATATTCAGGAATTCTAGCATGTAAGATATTTGCCATCATGATAGACATTCTTACACATTCTTTATTAGCTACTGGAAGTACTCCAGGGAATCCCATATCTATTGGAGTTACATTACAGTTTGGTAATTCAGTATATTCATTTTTAGATGGTGAAAATACTTTTGAATTAGTTAATGAACCTTCACAGTGCATTTCCAAACCTATAGTTGCATAATATTTACTCATATTACTTTACCTCCTTAGCTATTTGATTCTTATAATCCATAGATGATTCTAAGGCATAAGCAATATTTAATACATTTTGATCATCATAACAATTACCTGTAATATTTATACCTACTGGTAAACCATCAACAAATCCATTTGGAATTGTAATTGATGGGAAACCACCAAAGTTACCAATTTGTAAGTGTTCATCTAATACAGTTAATTCATCATCTGATACCATATCATGATTATCTAATTTAGTAGCTGGACCAGTTCCTACTGGAAGAATTAATCCATCATACTTTTTAAATTGTTCTTTAATTGCATCAACAATTAATCTTCTAGCTCTTTGAGCATTTTTAAAATATTTATCTTGGTTAACAGCTTGTAATACATATGAACCAATTACAAATCTTCTTTTTATTAATGAACTAAATCCTTTAGTTCTATGATCTTTCATTTGTTCTTGATATGTAGAACCTTCTCCTCTAGGTCCAAAAGAGAAACCTGTTAAGTTAGACATATTAGATGTTGCTTCAGCACATGAAATAACTACATATGTAGAAGCAATTGCATTTAATAAATCTTGATTAATAGAAACTTCTTCTACTTCAATACCAAGTTCTTTAACTTTATCAATTGTTTTCATAAAGTTATCTAAATGTTCTTCAGTTTCTTTTGGTAAATTTTTATAGTTATTTTTATCAACTATTTCTTTAATATAAAATAGTTTTTTACCTTTAACATCTTTAGATAAATCTTTATATAAATTTATATTTGATGAATCCCAAGAAGTCATATCTTTAGGATCTATACCTTTCATTGCATCTACTACAATAGCAGCATCTTCAACTGATCTAGTTAATACACCACATGTATCTAATGATGATGCAAATGCAAATAATCCATATCTTGAAATCATACCATATGTTGGTTTATATCCAACAATACCACAGAAAGCTGCAGGTTTTCTAATTGAATCACCTGTATCTGATCCTGTTGCAAATGGATATACTCCAGCAGCTACTGCAGCAGCAGATCCTGATGAAGATCCAGCACACATTCTTGATGTATCCCATGGATTCTTTTGTACACCAGTATGTCCTGTTGTACCTGTTCCACCCATACCAAATTCATCCATAGCTGTTTTATTAACTGGAACACATCCGTGTTTAGTTAAATTTTCTATAGCTGTAGCTGTAAAAAATGGAACATAATCTTTTAATGTATTTGAAGATCCTGTAGATAATATTCCTTTAGTAGAATAATTATCTTTAATACCAAATGGAATACCTGATAATAAATCATCAGTTACTTCAGTTCCTTTAGCATCATCAAGGATTGTTACAAATGCATTACATTTTTCTTGTACTTCATGTGATTTTTTTAATGATTCTTGAACTAATTCATCAGATGTAACTTTACCTGATTTTAATTCTTCATGTAATTCAACAATAGTCTTATCCATCATCTTAGTCCACCACCTTTGGTACTTCTACTTCTCTATCATCTGTGAAATCACAGTTTGATAATAAATCTTCTATAGAAGGAGATTCTTCAGCAACATCTTCTCTTAACTTGCATTCAAAGTTATCTAATGCATGTGTCATAGGTTCTGCTTTTTCAATACCTTCTATTTTATTGATTTTATTAATATTTTTATCAATGATTTCAAACTCATCTAAAACCATTTTATTTTCTTCAGGAGTAAGACCAATCATTAATAAATCAGCTAATTTATCAATTGTTTGTTCATTAAAATCCATATTATTCTTCCTCCTTAACTTTTAATCCTAATTCCTTTAATTGTTCAGGTGTTAATCTTGATGGAGAACCCATCATTAGATCTGCACCTGATGCAGATGTTGGGAATGCTTGAACTTCTCTTAAATTTGGTTCATCTTGAATAAGCATTAAGATTCTATCAATACCTGGAGCCATTCCACCATGTGGAGGACATCCATATTTAAATGCAGTAAATATTGATTTAAATCTAGTCTCTACTTCTTCTCTTGAATAACCAACAATTTCAAAACCTTTAGCTAAACTATCTAAGTCATGGTTTCTAATAGCACCTGATGCCATTTCATTACCATTACAAACAAAGTCATATTGATATGCTAAAATGTTTTCTTTATCTTCTCTATCATAATCTTCTATACCACCATGAGGTAATGAGAATGGATTATGACAGAAATCCCATTTCTTTTCATCTTCTTTCCACTCAAACATTGGGAAATCATTTACGATACATAATTCTAATTTATTATGATCAATTAAACCACATTTTTCTCCAACATAGTTTCTAATTTCACCTGCAAATTTTTGAGCAGTCTTAAGATTTTTATTTGCTATAAAGAACATTACTGAATTAGTCTTCATACCAAATTTTTCTATTAAATCTTTTCTTTCAGTTTCTGATAAGAATTTATCAATAGGTCCTTTTAAAGATCCATCTTCCATTAAAGTAATATATCCAATTCCTGGCATACCAATTGATGAAGCAAAATCAACAATATCATTAAACCATGAGTTTGAGTATCCACCAATATCATCAACTACTATTACTTTAATATTAGATTTCTTAAATGGTCCAAATTCAGTATCTTTTAATACTTCTGTAGCATCTTTAATTATTAATGGATTTCTTAAATCAGGTTTATCTGATCCATAGTCTTCCATTGCATCTTTATAAGCAATTCTTCTAAATGGAGGCTTAGTTACTTCTTTATTACTAAATTTAGTAAATACATCATAGAAGATTTCTTCACCAACTTTTAATACATCATCTTCATCTACAAAAGACATTTCTAAATCTAATTGATAGAATTCTAATGTTCTATCTGCTCTTGCATCTTCATCTCTGAAACATGGAGCTATTTGGAAATATTTAGAAAAACCACCTACCATTAATAATTCTTTATATATTTGTGGTGCTTGTGGTAATGCATAGAATTTACCTTTGAAGATTCTTGAAGGTACAACAAAGTCTCTTGCTCCTTCAGGTGAGGAAGCTGTAAGAATTGGAGTTTGTACTTCTTTGAATCCTAAATCATACATTTTATTTCTTAAGAAATGTAATACTTTAGATCTTAATATAATATTTTCTTTAACTCTTTCATTTCTTAAATCTAAATATCTATATTTTAATCTAACATCATCTTTTGAGTTTCTTGATGTCATGATTTCAAATGGTAATTCATGTTCTGATTCAGCAAGAATTTCCATTTCAGTTACTAATAACTCAAATTCACCTGTTGCTATTCTATCGTTGAATGTGTCTTCTGATCTTTTTCTAATAGTACCAGTTAATTGAACAACTGATTCTTTAGCAAGACCTTTAAACATATCATCATCATTTGAAACTGTTTGAAGTGTTCCTGATTCATCTCTTAAGTCTAAGAAAAGAACACCACCATGGTCTCTGATGTTTTCAACCCAACCAGATACAACAACTGTATCTTTAATATCAGCAGTTAAGTCTTTTATCATATGTGTTCTATATTTATTCATATTAAACACACCCTTTCTATTTTATTTTAATAATCACAGTTACCTGGAGTTCTTGGATATGGAATAACATCTCTAATATTTTCAATACCAGTTAGATACATAATTAATCTTTCAAATCCCATACCAAATCCTGAATGATAGCATCCACCAAATTTTCTTAAATTTAAATACCATTCAATTTGGTCTCTATCAATATTATGAATTTTAACTAATTCATTTAATTTATCTAAATCTACTTCTCTTTCAGATCCACCCATTAATTCACCTGAACCTGGTACTTCTAGGTCTACTGCAGCAACAGTTTTACCATCATCATTTAATTTCATGTACCATGCTTTAATATCTTTAGGCCAATTATATATAAATACTGGTGAATTGAAATGTTCAGTAATCCATTTTTCATGTTCTTTAGCTATATCTGATTCATAGTCTGGAGTAAATTCCCATTTTTCTCCAGAATTTAATAATAGGTCAATTGCTTCTTTATGAGTAATCTTAACAAAGTCAGATGAAACTAATTTATTTAGTTTATCTAATAATCCTTTTGATACCCATTGATCTAACATAGCTAATTCATCAGCACATTTTTCTAGTACTGTATTAACAACATACTTTAACATTTCTTCTTCTACATTCATTAAATCATCTAAATGCATAAAAGCCATTTCTGGTTCAATCATCCAGAACTCATTTGCATGAGTTTTAGTATTGGAATTTTCTGTTCTAAATGTTGGTCCAAATGTATATATCTTTTTAAATGCCATAGCATATGTTTCACCATGAAGTTGACCAGATCCTGTTATAAATGTTTGTTTTCCAAATAAATCTTGTGAGTAATCTACTTCACCATCTTTTTTAGGAATATTATTCAAATCTAATGTTGTTACTTTAAACATTTGATCTGAACCTTCACAGTCAGCTGTAGTTAATAATGGTGTATGTACATATACATAATTATTATTTTGGAAATATTCATGTATTGCTTGTGCAGCTACACTTCTTATTTTAAATACAGCTTGGAATGTTCTTGTTCTTGGTCTTAAGTAAGCTTGGCTTCTTAAGAATTCCATTGTATGTCTTTTTGGTTGAATAGGATAATCTGCTGGACAATCACCTATAACTTCAATTTTTGAAGGTTTAACTTCATATTTTTGTTTACCTGGTGATTCAACTAATTCACCTTCTACACTTATAGCTGAACCAACTAGTATTTTAGTTACTTCATCAAAGTTAGAAAGATTTTTATCATATACAATTTGCAATGTATTTATTGAAGTACCATCATAGAAATCTATAAAACCAAATTCCTTTTGATCACGATTATTTCTAACCCATCCTTCAAGTTTTACTACATCACCTATATTTTTAGTTTTGAATACGTCTACTAAATCCATTACTTATCCTCTTCTTTTATATCAAATTTAATATTTAATTCTCTTAATTGTTGTTTAGTTAATTCTGAAGGAGAACCCATCATTAGGTCTTGACCTGATGCACTTGGTGGGAAAGCTTGTACTTCTCTTAAGTTAGGTTCATCTTTAATTAACATAAGAATTCTATCTAAACCTGGAGCCATTCCACCATGTGGAGGACATCCATATTTAAATGCAGTGAATATTGATTTAAATCTTTCTTCAACTTCTTCACGTTTGTATCCTACAATTTCAAATCCTTTAGCTAATGAATTTAAATCGTGGTTTCTAATAGCACCAGATGCCATTTCATTACCATTACAAACAAAGTCAAATTGATAAGCTAATATATTTTCTAAGTCACTTGTATCATCATAAGCATGAACTCCACCATGAGGTAAACTAAATGGATTATGGCAGAAATCCCATTTTTCATTTTGTTCATCCCATTCAAACATTGGGAAATCATTAATGATACATAATTCTAATCTATCATTTGGAATCATATCTAAATCATTAGCAACTCTTAATCTTAATTGTCCTAATGCATTTTTAACGATATGTCTTTCTCCTGAAATAATTAATACTAAATCATTATTTTCAAGTTCTAATTTTTCTTTTAATTCTTTTATTTCTGATTCAGTTACTACTTTAGCAATAGATCCTGTTATTTCATTATCTATCTTTAAATATGCTAAACCAGATGCTTTTTTACCTTTTACAAATTCAGTTAATTCATCTAATTGTTTTCTAGAATATTTATCAGCTGCATTTTTAGCAACAATAGCATTTATAATTCCTTTTTCTTCAATTATATTTTTGAAGATAGTAAATTCAGTATTTTTAAATACATCAGTTATATCTTTGATAGTCATATCAAATCTTAAATCAGGTTTATCTGAACCATATGTATCAATTGCATCTTTATAAGCAATTCTTCTAAATGGAGGTTTAGATACCTTCTTATCACTGAATTTAGAGAATACATCATAGAAAATACTTTCTCCTACAGCTAATACATCATCTTCTTCAACAAATGACATTTCTAAGTCTAATTGGTAGAATTCTAATGTTCTATCTGCTCTTGGATCTTCATCTCTGAAACATGGAGCTATTTGGAAATATTTACCTAAACCACCAACCATTAATAATTCTTTATATATTTGTGGTGCTTGTGGTAATGCATAGAATTTACCAGGGAATAATCTTGAAGGTACAACAAAGTCTCTTGCTCCTTCTGGAGAAGAAGCAGTTAATATTGGAGTTTGTACTTCATTAAAACCTAAATCATACATTTTATTTCTTAAGAAATGTAATACTTCAGATCTTAGATTAAGATTTTCTCTTAATTTATTTCTTCTTATATCTAAATATCTATATTTTAATCTATTATCATCAGAAGTGTTTATTTCATCTGCAATTGGGAATGGTAATTCTTCACATGTATTTAAAATAATAAGTTCTTCTACTTCTATTTCTACATCACCTGTTTTTAAATTAGGATTCTTTGCAGATCTTTCAACTACTTTACCAGTTACTTCAATTACATATTCTGATTTTAAAGATTCAGCTATAGCATAATTCTTGTTTTCTGGATTTACTACTAATTGGATAATAGCTGAATCATCTCTTAAATCAATAAAGATTAATCCACCTAAATCTCTTTTCTTAGCAACCCATCCAGCTAAAGTAACTGTTTGACCTACTGATTTAATATCTATAGTTTCATTCATTACTTTTCTCATAAAGCACTTCCTTACATATGCATGTCAATATAATCAACTAAATCATTAATATTAACACGTTCTTCTTCTTTTGTTTTATTATCCTTAATAACAACTTCATTCTTTTGTAAATCTTCATCATTTAATACTATTAAATATTTAGCATCAAATCTATCAACTGATTTAAATTGAGCTTTTAATGATTTATTCATTAAATCTGTATCAGCTATAAATCCATTTAATCTTAAGTTTTGAGCTAAATAACATGCTGTTTCTTTTTCTGATTCAGATACAGCAAGTAAATATACGTCTACTGAATTATTAATTGGAACATTTACTCCTTCTTCTTCCATAGCTAGTAATGTTCTATCATATCCCATTGCAAAGCCTACACCTGGAACTGATGGACCACCTAATGTTTCAACTAATCCATTGTAACGGCCACCACCACCTAAAGCATATGAATCTCTTAATGTTACTTCAAATACCATGTGGTTGTAATAATCTAATCCTCTAACTAATTTAGTATTAACATCATATGGAATATCCATTAAATCTAATAATTCTTGTAATCTTTCAAATCTCTTCTTAGATTCTTCATTTAAATAATCTATTGTTTTTGGAGCATTTTTAATAATTTCAGATTCAGCATCTACTTTGCAATCTAAGATTCTTAAAGGATTCTTTTTGAATCTTTCTTGGCAATCTTCACATAAATCATTGATATGTGGTTCAAAATATTTAATTAAAGCTTCTCTATAATTATTTCTTGATTCTGTATCACCTAAAGAATTTAATTGAATCTTAACATCTTCTAAACCTAATAATCTATAAGCATTGTAAGCTAATGAAATTACTTCAGCATCTGCTTCACATGTATCAGATCCAAATACTTCAAATCCCCATTGAGTGAATTCTCTATTTCTTCCAGATTGTGGTCTTTCATATCTATACATTTTCATGTTGTAATAAACTTTAACTGGATCTGTTAAATTACCATATAGTTTATTTTCAACAAACCATCTAACTACTCCTGCAGTTCCTTCTGGTCTTAAAGTTATATTTCTTTCTCCACGGTCTACAAAATCATATGTTTCTTTTTGTACCATATCAGTTGTTTCACCAACACCTCTATGGAATAGTTCTGAAGCTTCAAATACTGGTGTTTCAATATAACCAAAGTTATATTTTTCACATAATGCATTTAAAATATCATTAACATACATTCTTTTCTTTGCTGAATCTCCATAAATATCATAAGTTCCTTTTTGTTTAGTAATCATATTATTACTCTCCTTTTCTAAAATTAAAAAAGCACCTAGATCATGTAAGGACGAGGAATAAATCCCGCGGTGCCACCTTACTTCACATAGGTACTCTCATTTGTATATATCGCATACTTGCGTCTTGTGTTATAAAGAGTTGTTGTCAAATAATACGTATTAGGCATTTCCACCATCTAGCCTTCTCTTTAATACTTAATTATAAGATCGGTTCTCTTACACAAAAGTTATTTAAATTATAGCTATTTTAAGCTATTTTGTCAATAAATATTAGACTGTTTTACGTAGTGATATAGATGGTTCTACTATCTCTATTTTTGTAGCATCTACATCAAATCTTTCTTTAATCATTTTTGAATAGTTTTTATATCCATTTAAATATGACATTAATTCAACGAATGTTTGGTTTGAATTAATTCTTCCACATATTTTAAATTCTCCTTCTGCTATACAAATAACATCTAAATGAGCATATATAACATCTGGTTTATTATCTGAACTCATTTCAAATACATCTCTAGTTAATGGATATAAAGCCGTATTAGATTTATTATTATCCATATCAGAAGTTAATCCTAAATATTTAACCATAGTTCCTGATGATTCTAATACTACGCCTAATTTTTCGGATTCTGTTCCAATTTTAATTATCATTCCAGGTGTATACATATTCATTTCCCCTTTTTAACGAACTTTGTATAATATACTATAAAAAGATTTTTTATGCAAGATAAAAGACAAGTAATAAACTTGTCTTATTTTATATAATCACATTCAGAACATTTAGTAACTGGAGATTTCTTTCCATGTACTACTAAAGGGGATCCACATTTAGGACAATATTCACCATTTGGTTCATCCCAATATGCTTGATCACATTTTGGATAATTATCACATCCATAGAATACTTTTCCTCTTCTAGAAATCTTTTCTACTATATGTCCATCACATTTAGGACATGGAATAATTTCTCTTGCAGGAGTTTCTTCTTTTTCTTCTTGTTTTATATATTTACATTTTGGATAATTTGAACAAGCTTCAAATTCACCATATCTTGATTTTCTTATAACCATATCTGATCCACATTGTGGACATTTATTTCCTGTTAATGTAGGAGCTTTCTTTTCCATCTCATCAAATGCTTTTTTAACAAGAGGTTCAAATTTATCATAGAATTCTCTTAATACAGGAATATTATCTTTATGATCATCTGCTATTTCATCTAAGTCTTCTTCCATCTTAGCAGTATAATCAACATTGATTATATCTGAGAAGAATTCTTGTAATTTATCAGTTGTTTCTATACCAACTTCAGTTGGATAGAATTTCTTTTCTTTTACTTCAACATATGCACGATCACGAAGGATTTTCATTGTTGTTGCATATGTAGATGGTCTACCTATTCCTAGTTTTTCCATTTCTTCAATTAATGTAGCTTCTGTATATCTACTAACTGGTTTAGTAAATTTTTGTTCAGTTTCTACATCTTTAGTAGATACTTTACCATTGTATTTAGACATATCTGGAAGTAAATCTTCAGATGCATTGAAGTAATCACGATATACTTTTAAGAAACCATCAAATGTTTCTTGTACACCTGTTGCTTTAAATTTATAATCATTGTTATCTAAAATAACTGTTGTAGATAAGATTTCTCCATCAGCCATTAAAGATGCTAATGCTCTAGCATATATAATTGAATATACTTTATATTCATCATTAGATAAATATTTCTTCATTTGTTCAGGTGTTCTATATAAAGATGTAGGTCTTATTGCTTCATGAGCATCTTGAACATTATCATTCTTTTTACCTACTTTAACAGCGCCTTTATATTTTTCACCAAAATTATCTTCAATATATTTAAATGCTTCATTTATAAATAAAGGTGATAATCTTGTAGAATCTGTTCTCATGTATGTAATTAAACCTGTTGTTTCAGATCCAATATTTATACCTTCATATAATTTTTGAGCTACTTGCATAGTCTTTGATGAAGAATAATTGAATTTATTAATACAAGCTTGTTGTAATGTAGAAGTAGTAAAAGGCATTACTCCTTTTCTCTTCTTTGTTTTTTCTTCAATATTTTCAATAATATATTCTTCGTTTAAATTATTTAATACATTATTTACTTCTTCTTCATTATGTAATTCTAATTTATCTGATTTGTATTTTTCTAATACAGCATCAAAGTCTTTAAAATGAGCAGTTACATCCCAATATTCTTCAGGAATAAAACTTTCAATTTCTCTTTCACGATCAACTACAAGTTTTAATGCAACTGATTGAACTCTACCAGCAGATTTACCACCAGTTTTTGATTGCATTAATTTAGATAATCTAAAACCTATTATTCTATCTAATATTCTTCTTGTTTCTTGTGATTTAACAAGATCCATATCTATTTTTCTTGTATGATTAAAAGCTTCTTTAACTGCTGGAGCAGTAATTTCATTAAAAACTACTCTTTCATAGTTAGAATCTTTAATACCTAATTCATCATATAAATGCCATGATATTGCTTCTCCTTCACGGTCTGGGTCGGTTGCAAGATATACAAATTCTGATTCTTTAACATCTTTCTTTAATGCATTTATATCTTTTTTCTTTCCTGATATTTCAATATAGTTAGGTTCAAAGTTGTTATCAACATCTACTCCTAATCCATATTTACCAGAAGTAGCAAGGTCTCTTATATGACCTTTACTTGATACTACTTTATACTCACTACCTAAATATGAGCCAATAGTATGCGTTTTAGCAGGCGACTCAACTATTACTAGTTTACTCACAAGTAATTCCTCGCTTTCTGTTGTTATATATTATTCTGCTGCTTCAGTTGTTGGTTCTACCTCTTCAGTAGTTGGTTCAACTTTAGGTGGAGCATATTTTTGTAATCCTTCACCTAAATAATTGAAGTAATTTGATCTAATAGCTGAACCACTCATACGTTGTCTAGTTGCTATTTCAGAGTTAATTGCTCTTAATTCAGCATCTGAGTATGGAGTTGCTCCATCTAAATAAGTCATCTTATTTCCTGGAGTATAATAGAATCCTCTATCATCTTGCCATGAACCATCAGCAAAATATGCACGTGAAACATGTGTTTCACTGAAAACATCTGTTCCTAAATATAATCTTGGATCATAATCCATGTCAAACATATTTAATAATGTTGGTAGTAAATCAATGATTGTAGTATATTGAGTTACTTCTACAGGTGCTTCTAATGCGGAATTATAAATTAGCATTGGAGTTCTGTCAACATTTTTTTCTGTTGTACTATTTCTTGAAATTTTATAGCCAGCATTGTTTGCTTCTAAATATGTATTAATATCTTTATCAGATAATCCATATGGGAAATGATCTCCAAACATAGCTATAACTGTATCTTCTAACTTACCTTCTTTTTCAAGTTGACTTAATAATTCAGCCATAGCATTATCTAATTCTGTCATCTTAGATAAATATCTCTTTAAGTTAGTAGAATAATTAGTATTTGCCCATCTTGAAGAGTATGCATCTCCCCATTCAGATGGAACATTGTAAGTTTGATGTGTTGTTACAGCTGCAAAATATGAGAAGAATTTATCATTATTCATATATTTATCTTTTGCTTGTTGGAACATAACTTTATCTGAAGGCCATTCTTCATAAACTTCATTATAAGTCATTCCTAAATCTGTTACACCATAGAATTTATCAGCTCCTAAATTAGGATGTATTCTATTTCTATAATAATATTGTTGTGTATAATCATGGAAACCATTTGTTGCATATCCAGCATTTTTGAATATGTTATATGAAGCTTCTGGGAATTTATACTTAACTGCATATGCATTTGCAGTACATGTATTATTAATAGTAAATAAACTTGTTAATACAGTAAATTCATTATTACCTGTAGAACAGTTATTTCTTGGAGAGAAATTGTTTTTAAATGAAATACCATCATGATATAGCTTATATAATGTTGGAAAATCTTCTTTATTTAATATAGCAATTTCATCTACTGATTCCATTAATATAATAATAAGGTTCTTTCCTTTAAATATTCCGGTCATATCATTCTTTTGAGTAATATTTCTATTCATGAAATATGTATTTAATGCTTTAAAGTTTTCATCACTTGTATTTTCTTGTAATGTCTTCCAAGCAGTATCATCAATTATTCTTCTCTTATCTACTGGTAATTTTTCAATATCTTCTTTTTGTTCTACTTGTGGTAGATCAGCTAATTGTAATTTTAAAATATAATCTGAATCGATACCCATTATTTGTGATTTAATATCACAGAATAAATACATAAGTACACCAAAGTTATTAGCAGTTAAATTACTATTTTCAGGGAATAACCATAGATAGTAATTTTTTTCAGTTTGTAATTCACTTTGGAATTTATCATTTCTAACTGTGTAATAATATAATCCACTTAAACCAATAATAGCTATTAAAGTAACTGCTTCAATATATATTCTTTGTGGTAAAGTAAATTTTCTAGGAATTCTATTTTTATGAATCTTTCTATCTACTACAATATAATAAACAATAAAGATAATAGGAATTATTAATAATACCCAATATAAGATTTTTGTTGCATGTAACATATCCATTATATATGAAGTAACTTTAGTTCCTTGATCAGCATTTGCTATACCCATAAAGAAACCAATATAATTATATAAATTAAATTCTACAAACATATATATAGATACTGCTACTATATATATAATGTTAAATATTCTATGTACTACTTTATGAGTAAAATGAAATATATAAGACCATAGAAAAGAAATTATAAATGAAGATAATAATATTCTTACTACAGAAAAGTCATTAAATGAAGATGCCATTAAGAATCTTACATACATTTCCATTCCAAAAGTATATAATGTTAAAACAACAGTATTTAAAAATACTCTATTTGTTAAAAATTTCTTCATAAGCATCTTCCTTTTTATCTAAATTACTTATTTATTATTACACTTAAAAGAAAAAAAGTAAACTATTAAAAAAAATAAACATGA
>CAMOID010000021.1 GCA_946615975.1 uncultured Caryophanales bacterium | reverse complement strand
TTGCTCCATTTGAAATTAATACTCAATTCATAAGAATTGAGTTTTTTTATTAAATAAAAAAAGGCATTAAGCCTTTTTTATTTTTCTATATAAGAATTCTAATAATATAATTATACCAGTTACTATAAGTGGTATATAGAAACTAAATGCTCTAGTTAATAACATACCAACATCTGCTAATTTAGACGCAAATATAATTACAAATAAATTATGCATGAAGCTTTCAGATAAACCAGCACCACCTGGTAAAGGTGCAGCTTCCATAGCTATTTGAACACTAACTTGAATAGCTAATAAATCAAAATAAGAAAATTGATTAAATCCTAAAGCTCTATATATAATATATATTATAGAAAATAAACACAATCTTTGTACAAATGTAATAATAAAAGTAAATATAACTGTAAGAACATGAGTTTTAATAAACTCTACTTCTTCTTTATATCTTTCCATTACTTCTTCTATATTATATTTACTAATTCTTTTCTTTAATATTTTAAACTTTTTAAAGAAATTAACTAATTTAATAAATATTCTTTTAACTAAATCTGTTTTAAATATTAAGAAAAAACATGCAATAGTTAATATTAAATCGCATATAAATCCAATTGCAAAAAATACTTTATATATAAGAGCACTTTCTATTATATATGAACTATGAGATATTAATGTAATTATTCCTAAAGTAAGTATAATAACTTTAAAATAAATTGTATTTAACATTAATGTTATATAACTTTTTCTAATAGGTATTTCATCTTTAGTCATGTAATATAATTGAACTGGTTGACCACCTGTAGATGAAGGTGTAATACCACTGAAAAAGAATTCAATAATAGCATAAAAAGTACCTTTCATTAAAGATATTTTATGATTTAAAGTACCTAATATACCTTTCATATATATTCCTTGGCAAACAAAATATAATACTAAACATCCAATAGCCATTAATATATATGTATAATTCAAAGTCTTAATATTTTCACTAATTACTAACCATGATTCTTTATCATAAATACTATGAAATGTTAAATATAAAATAACTATAAGAATTGTTGCTGTAATCAAATATTTCCTTGCTTTTTTCAAGTTAATCACTTCCCTATAGATTCACCTAATTTAACAATAGTTTCTATGTCATTATCAGTGTTTTCTAATATCTTTTTATTTATATCTACATCTTTATTTAATAATACAATAATAGTAGATCCTCCAAATTCAAAATGACCTTTTTCTTGTCCTTTTTTAAATTCTTTAATTGGTTCATTAACAATTTTACCAATCATCATTGCCCCAACTTCTATATAACATACATCTCCTAAATTATCACAATCTAAGAATGTTACTTCTCTACTATTTTCATGAAATACTTTATATTTCTTCAATGCTATAGGTTGTACAGTATGTAATTTACCATTTATATATTTGGATCTCACAATCTTTCCATCATCTGGAAATACATAATGATGATAATCATCAACACACAATCTAAATATTAAAGCATATTTATAATCTCTTTTTTCCCCAATTAATTCTTCTACTGTATATTTACTATTTTTAATATCAAATACAGAATCATCATTAATTTTATATACACTTAATTTTGAATCACATACAGAAATTAAATTATCTTCTATTGTTCTTTTATTATCTTTAATTTTTCTCATAAAAAAATCATTAAAGGAATTATATTTTACTTCTTCATATTCATCCATATTAATATTATTCTCTTTAATAAATTTATTTATTTTCTTAATAGATAATTTACTGTTCATATATTTAGCATATATATTTGCTATTAATTTAGTAGTAGCTATTTTAAGAATAATTCTTCCTAATAAAGTATTATATAAAAACTTTAATCCTTTATTAGTTTCTAATTCAATATACGAATCTTTCTTAGGATCATATAACATTATTTAATCACCAATAATAAAGTTACTAGTATTGCTGCTAAAATAGGAATAATAATATAAGCAATACCTTTAAATTTTGGTACTTTTATTCTAACAACAAATAATAGACCAGTAATTAAAGTAGCAATTATATATATCATATTAAATGTACAATCAGGTATTTGTCCATGTAATAAACCTAATACTGGATAAATAATAGCAGTACTAGTAACAGGTAATCCATTATAAAATTTAACAGGATCATCTAAACCAGCATGTACATTGAAATAACCTAATCTAGAAATACCACATATAATAAAGAATGCATAAATAATAACATGCCATACACATATCATTCTAAGAGACATCATAATTACTACAGGTAATACAACAAAATTAACTGTATCAGCTAAAGAATCTATTTGAATACCAAATTCTTTTTCTTCTTTATCTCTTTTACACATACGAGCTACTTTTCCATCAAACATATCACATACTCCAGATAATACTAAGAATGCTAAAGAGTATCTCATATAATCGACATCACTGAATGCCATCTTTGCAAATGCAAAATACATTGATAAAACAGCAAAAATAACTCCTAAATAAGTAATTAAAACTGATTTTTTTAAATTAATAATAAACATAGTCGTTGTCTCCATTCAAATGTATATTATGTAAATACCACATATACCACTTTATATTTTACCAAAAAAAAAGAAAATATTATATACATATTTACATTTTTCAATAAATAATATCATGTTATAATAAGAATGTGATGTTTATGAAAAAATATGTAACTGATATAAAAAACAATTTATTATTTGAAGAAGGCAATTTAGAAGAGCCTAATACTATTGATGAAGAAATTATAGTTAATGATATTAAATCTAAATTTGATGGTATGGGTGCTGCTTTAACTCAAGCATCTAATATAAATTATAATATATTATCTTTTGAACAAGAAGAAGAATTTTTACATGCTTACTTTGAAGATTTAAAATATAAATATATTAGATTACCAATAGGTTCATGTGATTTCTCAGATAGATCATATGATTACTTAAATCATAATAAATTTGACATAGGAGAAGATAAATTATTAATACAACCATTATTAAAAGATATAATGAAATATAATTTAACTTATATGGCATCACCTTGGAGTCCTCCAAAGAAATATAAAAACTTATTTAATACAAAACTAAAAAGAAATAGATATGAAGATTATGCTAATTATCTAGTAGATTATTTAAAATACTATAAAGACTTTGGTATAAATATAAAATATATTAGTATTCAAAATGAACCATATGCATTACAAAAATGGGAATCATGTTTATTTAATGCTAATGAACAAAAAGAATTTATAAAAATATTATCGACAAAATTACCAGATAATACTTCAATAATGTTACATGATCATAATAAAAAGAATCTATGCAATTATATAGATAATACATATATGGATAATGATAAAATATCTTCTATAGCATTTCATTGGTATGATGGATCTCATTTTGAAGAACTTGCAAAAGTACATGAAAAATATCCTAATTTAAAATTAATAGAATCTGAAATGTGCTGTGGTTATTCTTCATATAATCCAATTAAATGGATTAAAGATGCAGAATTATATGCAAATGAAATAATTGGAAATTTAAATAATTATATGAATATTTATATGGATTGGAATTTATTATTAGATGAATATGGTGGTCCAAATCATAAACATAATTATGTTAAATCACCTATCATTGTTAAAGACAATGAAATAGTAAAAACACCAATATATTATTATTTAAAACACATATCATTACATCAAAATAGTAATATATATGATATTCAATCAGATAAATTAAAAGTATTAGTATCAGATAAATATATAACTATATTAAATGATACAAAAGAAGATATTTCATTTAATATACTAAATATAAAAGACACTATTAAAAAACACACAATTATTACATATAAAAAAGAAGCTTAAGCTTCTTTTTTTAATCTAAAGGTGCTCCACATTTAGGACATACAGTTGTTTCTTTAGTTACTCCACTTCCACATGAAGCGCAAAACTTATCTGGATTAATTGGATCTTGTTCAACTTTAGTATCAGTTACAACAGTATTATTTGTATCTACATTTTCTATCGATTTATTATTCTTTTTCATAACATTATTAATAACAATATATATTATCAATGCAGCTATACCTCCAAAGAATATTGAATGTGAAACTATTTTTAATATAGATGTATCAACATTAAATGATACATTTGAATCGTCTACAACCCAATCAACAATTGCACCAATTCCATAATAAACTATTAATAAATTTAAACCTGCAATAATACTAGAAATAGAAGTTGGTCTAATCCATTTATACCATGACCAAGATAATAACATTATTAATATAACAACTATACCTATTGAAGTTCCTAATCTAATAATAGCTTTAGGACTAGCAATAGAACTATATGTTTTAATGATATTATATGATTGATTTCCAGTATCAACATTTAATTCTTGATATCCAGTATTTATACCTTCTTGTATCTTAGATCTATTTTCAGGATCTTTTGCATCTTTAATTAATTCATTTATATCTTGTTCAGTTGCTCCTAAATCAATTAATTCTTGTTTATTATCTTCAATTAATTGAATAAATTTATCTAATGTTTCATCACTTATTGTAATATTACCATCAGATGAACTATTAATATCATTTAAAACTGAATCTATTACCTCTTGAGTTCCTTTATAAGATGTCACTTTATCAATCGCGTCATCTATTTTTTGTTTTTCTTCTTCACTCATATCATCTGTTGCAACCATATTCTTAACTACTTCTCCACCTATAGAAGTATTAACAATATTTCTAAATGAAACAAAAACCCCTAAACAAGTAATCATACCAATTAATAAAAATGATAATATTACTATAAAAAATTCTCTTAAAGCTTTCATATACTCACATACCTTTCCTCAATTAAACTATAACATATTAATATCATTTTTCATAGCATATATAGCTACTCTTCTAAAATTTTCATCATATTCTATATGATCTAAATCATATTGTAACCACATATCTGACCAAGACTTTCCTTCTCTTAATAACTCTTGTACTTGTTCATTTTCTCTTGCATTTGAACTTTCTTGTTTATTTAAATCAACACATCCTTCTAAATCATATAATTTACATTGTAAATCACATTCTAATTTATCACATTGATATGCAAATTTAGATTCTTCAGTTTTATGTTCATCAAACTCTAAAAATAATTTTTCTATTTGTTCTCCATCAATTAAACTACCTAATATTTTATGAACAGCTTCATGTTCTATCTTTTCTTTTTCATGTTTTTCTATTTGAAAAGCAGTTAAATCTCCTATAACAGTTTCACCTATTTCATGAATAGCTAACATATATATAACTTTAACTATATCTATGTCATATTCAAATTCAGATTTCATAGCTAATGCTAACATTTGAGTACCATATACATGTTCAGCTACAGACTCTATTCTATCTCTTTGAACATGCCAATCTTTCCATCCTGTTCTAATAACATTTTTTAGTTTATTACATAATACATAATAATTAATTACATTTTGTTCTTTCATATTTTTCACCTATTTATATTATATAAAAAAACTATTTAATTTCAATTAATTATTTATTATAATAAGGGTGAGTATAAGGGTTGAGTAATATGTTAAAAAGAAAACTTAAATTAAAACCAGAAGTAAAACTATTATTACTATTATTATTACTTGCTATAGTTATAATTGGAGATACAATTTGTTTTAAAATATTATCACCACACTTTTTAGTAAGTAATTATGAAAAAATATATATACAAAACTATGGGGATTCAACTAATAAATATTCTCCTTCTGTTTGCTATGGTATTACATCTGATTGTAAAAATGTAGATGTGCAAATTAAAGGTGAAGTTGACTATAACACTCTAGGAACATATGAACTTGAATATATTTATACATATAAAGATAAAACTTATACAATTGATCAAACTATTGAAGTAAAAGATACAGAACCTCCTGTAATATCTTTAAATAAAAAAGATATACTAGTTTGTCCAAATGGTAAAATACAAAATATAGATGTAACTGTAATAGATAACTATGATGAAGATATAAAAGAAAAATTAAAATCAGAAATTAAAGATAATAAATTATATTTATCTGTTACAGATTCAAATAATAACACAACAGAAAAAATATTTGATGCTACTATAAAAGATGATGAAGCACCTAAAATAAAAATAAATGGAAGTAAAAATAAAACTATTATAATTGGTTCTAAATATAACGATGAAGGAGCAACTGTTTCAGATAATTGCAGTACTCCTGAATTAAAAACAGAAGGTTCAGTTGATCCTAATACATTAGGAACATATACAATCAAATATACTGCAACTGATGAAGAAAATAATACTAGTACAGAAGAAAGAAAAGTATATGTAAAAAATAAAGAAGCAGGTTCAAGAGTTATATATCTTACATTTGATGATGGACCTGGAGCATATACTAATCAATTATTAGATATACTAAAAAAATATAATGTTAAAGTTACTTTCTTTGTTACAGGTAAAGGCGATGATTCTATAATCAAAAGAGAATATGATGAAGGTCATACAGTTGCATTACATACTAATACACATAATTATAATTATATATATTCATCACAAGAAAATTATTTTGAAGACTTATATGCAATTAGAAATAGAGTTAAACGTATTACAGGAATAGAATCAAATATCATAAGATTCCCAGGTGGTACATCTAATACAGTTAGTAAAATATCTATGAGAGAACTTGCAAAAGAAGTTACTAATCGTGGATTCTATTATTTCGATTGGAATGTATCATCAGGAGATGCTGGAGGTACTACTACATCAGATGGTGTTTATAATAATGTTATATCTAATTTAAAATCAGGATCATCTGTAGTATTACAACATGACATCAAAAAATTCTCAGTAGATGCTGTTGAAAGAATAATCCAATATGGTCTTGATAATGGTTATACATTTAAAGCATTAGATGAAACATCACCAGTTGTACATCATGGAGCAAACAAATAAAAAAGAGACTTAAAAGTCTCTTTTATTTTTGAACATTTTTTATAATTGTATTTTTCATGAAATCAACATCGTTTTCATTAAAGAACATAAATATTGCTGTTTTATTATATTCAGCTTGTACTAAGAAAGTATAAATATGTCCATGTTCATTGTTCATTTCAAATTTTAATGTATCTAAATTACCTATAGTAGTAAATTCAAAATTTTCTCCTGGATATCCTTCATTAATTAGATTTTTTTGATATTGTTCAACATTTATTAACTTAACAACTGTATCAATTACATTAACCATATAATACTTACTATTAGTATAACTAACAGTTAATATATTATTTTTTATAGAAGAAGTATATCCATCTGGTACTGTAAGAATAACACCATTTAAATTAAATGTTTGTATATTATCAACCATATCTAATTTTTGAGTTGTAGTTGTCTTCCAACCAGTTTTATTTGTTTTTTCATTAGTTTTATTTTTAGTTACATCTTCATCTATTGCTACATTTTGTGTTTTACCATCTAGTAATTGACTATTAGCTTTAGTTTGTTTCAAAAGTGTAACACCTGCTACACCAGCACCAATAAAAATGACTAATACAAATACAATAGTTAAAATAGTAGCATTACTACTTTTCTTTGGAACTACTGTAGGAACCACAGTTGGTTGTCCAACAGTTTGTGGTACAACAGTATTAGTTATTTGATTACCACATGTTCTACAAAAAGATGAATTTGGATCAACTGGATTACCACATCTATTGCAATTCACATTAATCACTCCTCTACTATTCAATTATACTATCTGTAATATAATTATTTGTAAAAAGATTAATTTGTTTACAAAATGAATTTACATAAAAAAACTAAGCATTAGCTTAGTTTAATTCTATAAAAGATGCAGAAGTTTTATTAAATTGATTTTCCATAAATTTATCATATTCTTCTTTTGTAACATCAACATTATTAACTGAATATTTATCATCAAGTATAGAAGCTAATTCAGTTTGATTTAATGTTACATTTGCAAAAGACATCTTTAATACTTGAGATGCTCTAGCACCTGAAGAAGCACTATAAGTACCATCTACTTTTAATTCTAATAAACCTCTATTGTTAATATATTTATATCCATATACTGTATCATTTTCAAAATGTAGTATTGCATAAACACATTCTTCATCTCTAGTAAGTTTGAAAATAATTTCATCAGTTCCATCATTATCCATATCAACATTTGCATATGAAGAAGTTTTTACTTCACCTAAATCATTAATGCTAGTATCTTTACTATTTAAATATTCACTTATTTTGTATTCTCCAGTTGCTGTTTTAATGTTAGATGTTTCATTTAATACATCTTTATATACTTTATAAATAGTCATTCCTTTAAATGTACCATCTTCAATTGTTATATATGGTGAATCATCTGAAATAACTGATTTAGTTGTTGTCTCAGTTGTAGTAGTTGTTTCATTTGTTTTATTTCCATATTTTTTATCTAATAAGAAATAACCTACACATATAGCAGCAACTAATACTACTAATGAGATAAATGCTATTCCTATTCCGTTTTTCTTTTTTCTTTTTGCCATATTATCATCTCCTATTACAATAGATTAACACGATTTTAAATATTTTACAAATCTTCAGGTACATCTAAATATTCAACTAAAATATCATATAATGTTACTTTTTTATCTTTACTATTTTGTTCAACCTTACTTCTATAATCTACACCTAAGTAATCCAATACATTCGTAATAAGTGCTCCTACTTCATATGAGCCACGTTCATATAAGAATGATTTAGATACACCACCTGAATTAATAGATACTAATACACTTCTAAATGATACATTTTGTTCATTGTTATAATACATAACTCCAAAATTATAATTTGTTTCTTTAGCACCTTTAATAGAATAATATCTAGGAACACCCATATATGTTTCTCTATATAATGCTTTTTCAGTATATTCAGGATTGATTTCTTTCATCTTATCTACTGCTCTTACATATTGATATGCATATTCTCCTAATTTTTGTTTATCAGGATTTTCTTTTCCTAATTCGAATTGCATTTCACTTAAATGATTAAATACATCTGAATAAGCAGCATATGTTTCATTAGTAATCATTGTAGTATTTAATTCTAATACAGGACTCCAATTACTTTGTTTATAATAGTTATACATATTAAATATTAATTCTACACTTAAATGATTTGTAGAATACTTTTCATCAATATTATAATCTCTATTATATCTATAATAATATACTTCTTCTCCATTTAAAGTATATGTTTTACCTACTTTAGGAGTATCACTAGACATTAATAATTTAATAACACTAGGATTTAAAATAGATACTTTATAACAATCAAATGCATATTTATCAGCTAATTTAACTTTTTGATTAAATAAACTATTTTTCATTTTTTTACTATTTAATACAAATACTCTAAAATTATCTTCTGATATAAATACAACTGTTTTATTTTTTAAATCTAAGTCAGCTATTTCTTTATTATTAGATTCATTGATAATTAATTTATTAAACTCATCAATAACTAATTTATCAGCATATTCAAGTTTTAGATATTCATCGTATGTATGATTAATAAATAAAATTCCACCAATTAAACTTACTATAACAGCAACAAATATAACAGCTGGTAACCATTTAGGTTTCTTTTTTTCAAATCTTAAACCACGATAACGTTCACTCATTATTATCACCTTACATAATTATACAATAAAATAAAAAGAACTGAAATACTATTCAGTTCTTAAAGCTATAACTGGGTCTCTCTTAGCAGCTGCTTTAGCAGGAATAATTCCTCCTATTAATGTAAGTATTATACTTAATAATACTAAATAAATAGCTGATGTTGGATTTAACATTGCTTTAATATTAACATTGTTAGTTAATCCAACCAAAATTCTATTTATTATTGGAATCATAATATATGTTATTCCTATACCAAATAATCCAGATAAGAAACCAATAATAAATGTTTCTGCATTAAAGATAGAAGATACATTTCTCTTAGATGCACCTATAGCTCTTAAAATACCAATTTCTTTTGTTCTTTCATATACACTTATATATGTAATAATACCAATCATTATAGATGATACCACTAATGAAATTGAAACAAATGCAATTAATACATATGATACAGCATTAACTATTGTTTTAACAGAAGACATTAATGCTCCTGTAATATCTGAATAATTAATCTTGGTTTCTTCGTCAACTGAATCATTATAGTCTTTAATAAATTTAACAAAATTTTCTTTTCCATCAAAAGAACTAAAATAGATAGCAACAACAGAAGGAGATTCTTTATCTTGATATCCTAATTGTACTAAATTTGTATCTGCTGTTGATTCTTGAGTATTCATTGCAGTAACTACTCTCATTAACTCATCTTCTGAGAAATTTAATTTAAATGCACTAGCGAATTTAGCAGGATCAACATTAAATGCACTTCCCAATTTTGAAGTAATATTAGCTGACATGTCACCAACATTTTGTAAAATAATAACTCTCATCTTAGTTTCTGTCATAGTCTTAGCCATTTGAAGTGCAACACTACCTATTTCAGGTTGTGCTTTTACAGCACTAACAATTTGAGTATATATTTGATTTTTCATAGAATTTCTCATTGGTTCAGGTACAGCTTCAATAGCAGTATTATATGCAGTAAGTACTCCTGTTAATAATCCTTTATAAATAGTTTTATAAGTATCACCAGGTATATAGTATTCTTTTTCTAAGCTATTTACTAAATTATTTATTTCATCAGAAGATAAATATTTATCTACATCTAAATAATTAACAAAATTATTTAAAACTGTATTTAATGATTCAGTATATTTTGTTAATGCTGGATTAGTATCAGTTGTAATAGCAGCATTTATATTATTAATATATTTTTCAGAATCCTTTTTCATATCTTCTTCACTTATATTAACTTTAAATACATCTTTTAATTTTTTCTCATCAACAGATACTAAATCTTCAAAAGTAAATGCACCAGTATTTTTCTTATCATCAAATTTATTACCTGAGAATACATCAACATCTTTATTCTTTAATTGTTTTTTTACTATATCAGTTTTAGATGATTCATCAATTATGTAATCAATTAAATCTTGTCTATATGCAATACCATTATCTAAAGAACCAGCACTAACACCTTCTTTAGTAGTAACAATACCAACTATTTTTAGTTTTAATGCATTCTTATATAAATCTTTCATGTATTGTTCATCTTCAGACATATCTTCATATACATCATACTTATTATTAAATTTATATAAAGAAGATGGTAGTATTAGTTTCAATTCTTTATTTAATAATTCATCATATGTTAATTTTAACGAATCATGTTTGACATTACTTGATTCACCTCTAAATATTGATTGAACCATTTCAGTCAATTCTTTATTATCTCTAAAACCTAATGAATAAGTAATTAAATCAGGAATAGAATCTTTATTTGGTAAAACTAATACTAATTCATCATACTTTTCAGGCCATTTACCCTTTAGCACATCATATTGATCATTTAATATATCTTGATTGTTTAACATAGGTTGAAAAACAGAACTCATATTACCTACAGATGATGTAATATTACTTGAGTAAATAGATGAAAATAAATTACTAGGATTAACTTTTACTAATGTATTAGTACTATCATATGTATAAATATTAGGATCAATAGAATACATATAACTAACAGTAGATACATCATTTTCATAATCTTTTTTATGATCAGTTAAGTATTTTTTAAATGCCTTAATATCATTTGATTTAATGCTTGATAAAGTTTTTGTCATTATTTGTTTTTCTAAAACTTTTTCATTATCCATTTTTACATCTTCTTCATCATCTTGATTTGTATCCATGCCCATTAATAAAGTAGTGATATCAAATGATTCTTTCATTATAGTAAGTGGATAACTCGTTAATGTTTCTTCTTGTATTGAATCAACATAGTTTTGGAAACCAGTAGATACTGATAAAATTAAAGCAATACCAATGATACCAATTGAACCAGCAATTGATACTAATACTGTTCTACCCTTTTTAGTTAATAAATTATTTAAAGATAAACTTAATGCTGTGATAAATGACATCTTTGTTTTCTTAGTATTACTCTTAGTAACTTTCTTTTCTTCTACTTCAATATCTTTACCATCAAATGGATTAGAATCATCTACTATATGACCATCTTGTAAATTAATTATTCTATTTGAATAAGTATTAGCAAGTTCTGGATTATGAGTTACCATGATTACTAATTTATCTTCAGATACCTTTTTTAAAATTTCCATTATTTGCACTGATGTAGATGAATCTAATGCACCAGTTGGTTCATCAGCTAAAATAATATCAGGATTATTTACTAGAGCTCTTGCAATAGCAACTCTTTGCATTTGTCCACCAGATAATTGATTTGGTTTCTTATGAATATGTTTTTCAAGGCCTACTTCTTTCAATGCTGCTTTAGCTCTTTTAATTCTTTCTTTTTTAGAAACACCAGAAAGAGTTAATGCTAATTCAACATTTCTTAAAATAGTTTGATGTGATATTAAATTATATGATTGAAATACAAATCCAATTCTATGATTACGATAACTATCCCAATCAGCATCTTTATACTTCTTAGTAGAAACTCCATTTATAACTAAGTCTCCATTAGTATATTTATCTAATCCACCAATTATATTTAATAAAGTTGTTTTACCAGATCCAGATGGACCAAGTACACTTGCAAATTCACTTTTTCTAAAATTAACTGATACTTTATCTAATGCTTTTTGTTCAAAACCTTCAGTTTTATAAATCTTTGTAATATTTTTAATTTCTAACATAGAAATCACCTGCAATAAATTATACCAAATAAAGTAGTAAAATGATATAATTTCTTTAGGTGATAATATGAAGATAGTTCAAGCAGCATGTGCTGTTATAAAGAAAGATAATAAATATTTTTGTACTCAAAGAGGACATGGAGTTAGAAAAGGTTTATGGGAATTCCCAGGTGGACATATAGAAGAAAATGAAACTGGTGAAGATGCATGTACAAGAGAAATGATTGAAGAGTTAAATGCAACAGTTTCTGTTGATAAATATTTAGGAACAATTGAACATGACTATGAAGACTTTCATTTATCAATGCAAGCATTCTTATGTAGTTTAATATCAGATTATAATTTAAATGAAGCACTTGATTCTAAATGGGTAACACTTGAAGAATTAGATACTCTTCCTTGGTGTGATGCAGATAAAAAAGTAGTTGAATTAATTAAAGAAGACAACAAGTAGTCTTCTTTTAATTTGCCAAGATTATATTATTAATATATAATATATAGCCATAAATGAGGGGTTAACATGGTATTAAAAGAAGGAACTAATCAATTTAAATTAAAAGAATATCTTGATGAATATTTAGATACATATGAAGTACCTAATATGTTTAGATTTCAATTTATACAAAATTATTTAAATGGATATTCTAATAGAGTTATAGATTCTCAAATAGCTCAATTCTATAAAGAATATGGTGTATTAGATGAACGTGCTGATATGTATAAAGCTTTTGTTAATATAATAAAACATAATCATCCTGATTTATCTGATATGACAATTCTTGATGTATGTGGAGGTATGGTTCCTCAACTTGGAAGAGAATTAGCTAAAGAAGCAAAACATGTAATGGTAGTTGATAGAAATATGGTTTATAAAAATAATCCAGATAATCTAGAACCTATTAAAATGAGAATAGAATCTTATAAAGATTTACCTAAAGCAGATATGGTTGTTGGTTTACTTCCATGTGAAGCAACACAACATATAATTGATTATTCAGTATGTAATAAAAAAGATTTCGTTATAGCTTTATGTGGTTGTTGGCATAAATTAGATATAAGCAAAAAAATCGCTGATAAAATGATTTTAATGCAAGAACCTGGAGATACAACTGCTACAAAAAATATTAAATATGCTGCTATTAGATTACAAGAAGAACCTGAATTGGGAGATTTAATAGCGTATGATTCTCCATATCAATTTCCAGAAGAAGTTATTGGTAATAAAAGAAGATAAAAAAACGAAGATTTAAGCTTCGTTTTTATTTTCTCTTTGTTTAAAACCTCTTTGATTTTGAGCATTATCAGTTGGTGGAGTTGCACCATTTTGATCTGGAGGTGTATTAGTATCTTGGAAGTTTCCTCCTCTACCAAAACCATTCATACCACCACCAAATTGATTTGTAATATTATCTGTTTCTTGTCCATTAACAATTATAGTTCCACCTGTATGAGTTAATTCACCATCATAATCAAATGCTGAATTACCTGTAATATTTATAGTTCCACCTGTTATTTCTAAATCACCATTTGAATCTATACCATCAGTATCTCCTTGTCCCATTTTAATTGTTATATTACCACCAGTTATTTCTATTTTAACAGAATAATCTGTAGATTTATTTGTAGCATTTATACCATCATCTGAAGCAGATATATTGATAGTTCCACCTGTTATTTTAATGTAAGTAGATTCTATACCTTCTACTGCATCAATATCTATATTACCATCATTGATTTCTATCATACCATCTGCATGAATACCATCATCTTTTGATGTTACTTTAATATCTCCTGATGTAATTGTAATAGTTCCATCAGATTTAATAGAATCACCTGTAGAATCAACAGTTATATTACCACCTGTAATAACAATTGAATCTTCACCTACTATACCATCATCCGAAGAAGTAATTTCAATTGTACCTGATTCAATTTCTAAATCATTATTAACAAATATACCATCTAATTCAGATTTTATAATTAATTTACCATCACCTAATATTTTTACATCATCTCTAGAATAAATAGCTGCATGTAATTCTTCATTACCATTTGCAGTTAAAGTACTTTCACCTTGTAATTCTATATATAAATTATCAACATTTTCTACATATATTGCAGGTCCAGATGTATTAGTAATAGTAGTATTATTTAAAATAATCTTAACATTATCAGTTGTATTAACATAAATATAACCTTCTATATTTTGATCACTTATTGTATATACACCACCTGAAGTAATTGATGTAATAGCACCACTTGCTTCTAATGATTCTTCTGTATATGAAGAAAAATCTACATCTTCTACTCCACTAGTAGTTTCTTTTCCATAAAAATAATTATAAACAACTATACCTAATAATAAAAATGATATTAATATTACACCTATAATTGTAATTAATATTGTTTTACTTTTATCCATATTATAGAGCCTCACTTTCATCTAATGGATGAGATAATAATACTTTTAAATTACCATTCTTTACTCTTATCTTATCTATAAATTCTTTTTCATTTATATCAGACTTTAATTTAACCATATATGTTAATTCAAATAATGATCCCATATTAGTAGTTTTAGATTTAATTAAACTAAATCTATCTAAATAATTATCAAATACATTATCAAATACATTTGTATAATCTAAATCTTCAGGAATAAGTATAACTAATTTCTTTTCACCATTCTTTAATTCACCAAAATTAATTTTACTAATAATAAATAAGAATAAAGAAACAAATACAGTAAATAAAGTACCGAATGCAATATAACCAGTACCTACCGATAATCCAATTGCCATTGCAAAGAATACAGCCATTATTTCTCTTGAATTACCTGGTATTGATCTAAATCTTACTAAACTAAATGCTCCTGCTACAGCAACACCAGTTCCTAAATTACCATTAACTAATAAAATTACCATTGTTACCAATACTGGTAATATACATAATGTTTGTATAAAATTTTTATTTGATCTAACTGTTAACATATGCACCATTGCTACTATTAAACCTAATACTATAGAAACACTAATACATACTATAAAATTTGTGATTGTTAATCCACCTACTAAAATACTATTAAACATAAATATCACTCTCCTTTAATTTATTTTGAAATATACTCCCATATTTACTAAATGATATAGGATATATTTTTAAATTAGATAGTATATTAGAAAACCATACTGGATATGAATTTAATACTTTTGTCTCCATCATATACATATTTTCTTTAAAATATAATTTCCCAGTATCTCCAAATTCTAATCTCAAATTATCTTCTCTACTTCTTATATTTTTATCAAAAGTTATTCTGAAATTAACATTATCTTTATCATAATAAGATAACCTATCATAAGCTATAAACATCTTTGGTTTTAAATTATAATATTTAAAACAATAATCTATTTCTTTACTTATTTGATTATTATTACCTAAATTACCTGATTCAAAATAACTATAAAAATCTTTTAATTTTATTTCTATTCTTCTTTTTCCAACTATTCCTTCATATTTCTTTTTTATTTCTAAAAATACAACTGAATCTTTATTTGGAACATCATAACTTCTTAGTCTAACCTTTTCTTTATAAAAAGGTTTATCTAATGATTTAACAATTAAATCATAATTATCTGTATCAAAATAAATATTACATATTTTACTTTCATAATATTTATCTTTTTTTAAATGATCTTTTAATAATTGATTTAATTCATCATATTGTTCTTGATTAAGTAAGTATTTTGTTTCCTTTCTTCTAAATACTTCTATTGCCATAGTCTCCTCCTTAAGACAAATAAATCATATAAAATAAATATGAAAAGTTTTAGATTATTCAAAGAAAAAATAATGAAAAATAAATGAACTTTTTGTGAAAAAATATTCAATTATATGATAGAATATTAAATCGTTGAGGGAAAAATATGAGCATTATTGAAGACGAACTAGAAACAACATTTTTAATGACAGGTAAAATAAATCAAGAATTTTCTAGATATGATAAGATATATCCATTTACAACAGAAAATCTAACTGATTCATATAAAGATTTAAAAGATAAAAAAGTATTAACAGTTGCGGGATCTGGAGATCAAGTATTAAATGCATATAATGAAGGAGCATCTCGAGTAGATGTATTTGATATTAATAGATTAACTATTTACTATCTAAGATTAAAAAAATGTGCAATTGAACATTTAACATATGAAGAATTTAAATTATTCTTTTCATATAAATCAAAAGAACTATATGAAAAAATAAGAAAATATTTAGGAACTGAAACTAGACAGTATTGGGATTATGTATATACTCATTTTATTTTAAATCCTAGACAATCTCTTATATATACTTATTTATTTTATCCTCCTGTTGAATGGACTAAATATAAAAATAGAAATAATTATATGAATGTAGAATCATATTATAAATTACAAGAATTATTACCTTCTAAAACTATTAACTTTATTAATACAGAAGTAACTGATTTACATAATAAATTAAAACAAAAATATGATCGTATATTCTTATCAAATATCAATCAATATTTAGAAGTTGAAGGATTAGAACAAGTAATACATAATTTATCTAACTATTTAACTGAAGATGGAATTATTTACTTTGCATATATATATTCATATATGGAAGATACATTAACAGGTAATATTAATCATGATGATCCTATACATATACCATCAGTCATGGAAAACAATAAACAAGATACTATATTAAGTTTAAAAAAAGCATCTATTAATTAGATGCTTTTGTTTGGAATGAAATTAATTGTACTACATCATCTTTAAGATATGTATATCTTATAATTGCTTCTATATTATCTTTCTTTACTTTTTTCTTTAATTCATCATTTAATTCTATCTTAATACTAGCAGTAATAATATAATTATCATCAATTGTATTCTTATCACATAAGATATTAGATATTTTATATTTAGTATTATTATTTTTATAATAAATATATAAATTAGTTTTATCAAAATCAGTATTATATTTTGATACATCTCTATCTTTTATATTTAATTCTTCATTAAATAAAGATTCATATTCTTTTTTGAAATCAGAAAAATACATATAAGATAATACATCTTTTTCAGTAGGTGCTTTATCAACATTTTCAAATTTCTTATTATCTAACACTAAAAATTTATTATAATTATTTTCATCTTTTAAAATATGTTTAAAAGTAAATAATATTTTATTTTTAGTATTTAATAAATCTATATTATCAAATGTATTATTTTCTAAATATGAATTAAT